>RFUY01000043.1 GCA_009922705.1 Gammaproteobacteria bacterium | reverse complement strand
TCCCCGTGTTCCAATGGGTGTCCCCCAGCTTGAAATCTTGCGCACACCCATGGGAATTATTCCTTGCTCCTTACGAACTATCCGAGCATTGCCTATCGACGCTTCGACTAACGCCGTCAGTCTCTCTAGGTCGAAGGGCCTCTGACCAAAGGCGGTCCATTCAATGAGGATATTGCCGTTTGGTTTGGGTAACCGATATAAGAATACCAGTGAATCGTCCTGCATCTGCATGTCTGCCATCAAGTCAACGCAGTCGTACTCGCCAGATGCCGTGGTTGCAACGTCATACCCAACAAATGTCTGACACGACTTAAAATGAGACAAGGGTGGTGGTCTGCTGTCTAAGATATGCCGAGCGACGGGGGGGGTCGTTAATTCGGTATTCAAAAGGATGCTAATTTGTGGGTGTGATTCGATGGATTGGCTCACCCAGTCAAAAAAATCATCGCCTTCGATAAGTGCGTAATTCTGTTGAAGCCCCGAGTGTACGGACGACGTTTCACCCTTCAGTGAGAATCGCCATCGCGGCCACTTTGCTTTAATTAAGTGATCTAACGGATGGGTTTGACCCACCCATAGTCCGAAGCTTTGTGGGTGCCCAAGTTTCGATTTTTTTTCCGCAACCACCACCGGTCCGGGCAGGACTGGATATCTCGCGAGCGCTGCTGCTAAGAGTAGGCTACTTACGCCGCCCCCAACACAATAGACCCACACAGATTCTTGACTCATTAATGCGACTCGATCTGATCAGAGGTCGACCTGGCTGGATATTGGATGGTCCCAATAGAGGGAATGCTTAGTAGAGTGTTGATGACCTCGCGACCAGCAAGTGCCCATTTGCGAGCTGTTGAAACAGTTGTTCTCCCATGCCAGATTGATTCCGGAGAGGCATATACTTGTAGCCCGATTTCTCGGTACACCCGTGCAGCGATGCGAATGGCGATGCGACTTCGAAGATCCAGAAATTGAAATCCTCTGGATCCAGACGCATAAAAAGATTCAGCCAAGACGAGAAGACGTTGTACACCCAGGTCAATTGAGAGCTTAGTGGTGGAGTCAGCTCTCAGAATGTCTTGTGGATCGATCGATCCGACCCAATCACTTGGGAGGTAGCGACGGTCGGCGTCGGCGTCCTCAAGGACATCGCGCGCAATATTCGTCAGTTGCATCGCGATTCCAAGATCTGCAGCAAAACGTCGCCCTTGCGGATCGGAAACTCTGAGTACATCGCACATCATCAATCCGACAGTGCCGGCGACCTCGTAGGCATAGTGCAACAACTCATCCTGACTTGTGATTCGAACAGGACCAAGATCCCTTTGAACTCCTTGAAAAAGCTCAACCATATAGCAGGACTGGATGTCAGGTGTGATGGAGAAAAACTGATTTACAAAAAGACAGTGCTTATCACGACCGTGTAACGCTACGAGCAAACGATCGAGTCTCTCGCGAGCGTCGTGTTTGGACGTGGCAAGATCCGCAATATCATCGACTTCTCGACACAGCGCATACAGTTTCGCAGCAGAATCTGCGACGAGCGGATTAAGAAATAGACTGGCGAGATGGAACGTTCGGCCGTATTTCCTGAGCGATTCGTGCGCTTTCGTTGCGCTCATGCGGCCGGCTCTTGAGCTTGTTGCGCGAACTCAAGCGCTAAACGTTCAACAATTTTGGCAGAGCTAATGACTCCCGGTAGGCCTGCACCGGGGTGAGTGCCAGCGCCCGTGAGTAATAAATTGTCAAAATCTTCTGCTCTATTATGGAACCGGAACCAGGCCGATTGGGTGAATAAAGGAGCGATTGAAAATCCCGCACCCTCGACGGACAGGTAATCATCGCTGAAGTCATCGGGCGTCATACTGAATGGCTCCGCGATGCTCCCGCTTAAACCAGGCAGGATTGTTCGATCTAAGGCGGTGATGATTCGCGCTCTAAGCTTTGGTTCCTCGACCGACCAGTCAATATTGGCTTGCTGGTTGGGAACTGGGGCAAGTACGTAGAAACTGTCATGACCTATCGGCGCAAAACTTGGATCGGTAGCAGTTGGCCTGTGTATGTAGAGAGAAAAATCCTCGGGAAGAATTTTTCGATCAAAAATATCGGCGAGTAGCGCTTTATATCGTGTTCCGAGCCAAATCGTATGATGCGCAATATCTGGATAGGTTTGAGTTGTTCCGAAGAATAATACATATAAGCCCATCGATAGCTTTGAGTGCTGTACTTTAGCCCGGGTTAGGATGCCTTGAGCAGTTTTCGGCAGAAGGTTTCGATATAAGTAGAGCGGATCTCCATTAAACACGAATAGATCGGCAGTCATGTCGCCTTGCGTCGTCTCAAGCTTTGAAATTTGTTTCCCGCGGTGATGCATTCGAATTACGGTTGTACCAGTGGAGACCTGAATATCATTTCTGTGGATAAGGGCATGCAGTTCGCGAACTAAGGCTCCGGTACCCCCCATGGCGAAGTAGATCCCATAGGCTCGTTCCAAATAGTGAATCAGTCCATAAATCGAAGTCGTATCGAATGGATTGCCACCGACAAGGAGTGGCTGTATCGAAAATGCTTGCTGTAATTTGGGATGGTCCAGGTAACGCGTCACCATTTGCCAGACCGTTCGATCACTCCGCAGTTTCGCCAAACTTGGGATCTGCTTCACCATTGTTTTTAATTCGTGAAAGGGCTGATCAGCCAGCTCTATAAAACCTTTTTCGAAGATTGCTTGTGACATGAGCACAAGCTTGCGATAGCCCTCAACATCGGGTGGATGGATTCTTCGAATTTCTGACAGGGTGTCGTCGAGAGTTCCACCATAGTCAAAGGTATCGCCATCTGGAAATCTAAACCGATACCACGGCGTTAAGGGTTTGAACTCGATATGATCAGCTCGATTTTCCCCAAATAGTGCAAATAACTCGTCGAATAAAAACGGCGCTGTAATGACGGTTGGCCCCGCATCATGAGTGTAGCCGCCACGTTTAAATACCTGTGCACGACCCCCGAGGGTTTTAAGTTTCTCAACAATATGAACGTCGTAACCGAGTGCCTTCAGACGCAACGCTGAGGCGATACCTCCAAATCCTGCCCCGATGACGATCGCCTTTAACATTTAGGCAACCTTCTGCAGCGATGGGTACTTTTGATACAGACGCCCAATCAACCGTTCGATAACTGTCTGGCATGGCAAAGGTAAAATATCGAGCGCAGCCATTGCATCATCAACATATCCATCAAACAAAATACGAAGTGCTCGCTCCGCTGAATCCGTGGAACCGGTTTCATCGACCAAAATCCAAAATCCGTTGAGGTGTGAACCCTGATCTTCTATGCGATCATCAAAATCGTCTGCTAATTGATAGGCAATTCCAATATCCATCGCTACATTCAGGACAGTCCGAGTCCGTGCATCTTGGCCTCTGGCTAATGACAAAGGAAGTGCTATGGCGAGCCCCAGTAATGGCCCGCTCTTGTGGCGAACAGCCTGCTCATAATCTGCATAAGACAAGGTAAGTCCAGCAGACCATTGACAATCCAAGGACTGGCCTGCAGCCATTGCCGTAATACCCTCATTAAATGCACGAATCAGCGCAACGAGTTGACCTTGAGAAATGCCTTCTATTTCAGTCAACAGAGAGTAGGCCTGGCTAATCAGAGCATCCCCTAAGCAGACGGCTGCCGCATAACTCTCCCCATACCAAACGCTGGGGGAGCCATGCCTCGATTGATCTCCATCAACAAGATCGTCATGAATCAAAGAGGCTTGATGGAGTGCTTCGATCGCAGCCGCTAGGGGGACGCTGACTGCCTCCGATAGTCCAAGTTGTTGACTCATATCCAGCGTCAGTTGTGCGCGTATGCGACTGCCACCGGAGGTGAGGTGCTCTACAAGTACTGAATTTAAACTTTTCTCATGGCAAATTGATGGCGAGCCTAATTGTGCGAGGGCTGTCTCAACCGCATTGAGCGAGAGGTGATTTGGATTTGCAATTGAAGCCATTTGTTGCCTCCGTGAAGAGCAACCCTCCATGGCATCTTTTTTTAAGTATCAAACGGACATCCTCATCCGCTAGATAAGGCGCCAGCAGTGCGCTGGCGCCTCCTCAATTAGGCGGTTTGCGCTTGCTTTGTTTCGCTCGTCGCTGCATACCAAATTAACAAGCCAAATGCGATTTTGTTGACCACATCCGCTAAGTTATAAATGATGTTCAGTGATTCGCTGGCGCCTGCTGTTGTCAATCCTGTCGCTGGATCGACGAAGACGAAGTAGCCAAAAACGTAGCCGATAGGGTAAATCGCCCAGCCGATCGTGACGATCCAGCGCATCGTATTGTAAGCGCTTTGGACTGCGGGCGATGCTTTTTCTGCGGCCATTTTTCCTGCTTCACCTGCGAAGATTTCATACAAGATATAAAACCATCCAAGCATTCCAATCACGAAACCGAGTGTTACATTGATGTATCCCGCTTCCCCGAGATATCCGGGAACGAGCATGACTAGAGTACCGATTAAGAGACGCCAGAAAATCCCACCGGGCGCATCACCGATAGCGCGAAGAATCAAATAGAACTCGATCATCAGCAGCGGAACGGTAAGAAGCCAATCGATGTAACGGTAAACGGTTGGGGTTTCGCCGGTCGCGACCCACACATCACGCATGTAAAAATAATGTACTGCTGCGATAAATGTGACTAGACCGGAGACGACAAGTGATGTTTTCCATTTCCCACTAACACTTTGTGTTTCCCAAAGGAAAAAGACCGTTGCCGCAGCCAGTGCCATGGAAATTAGCCAAAAAGAAATGCCAACGAAATCGTCTGACTGCAGGTTAGCAGCCGCATTTGCGGCGTTAGGAATTGCCAGAATCACGGTCACCGGAATGAGCCGCCCCAGGTATGTACAAAGTTGAGTCATGATTGCCTCCTCAGGCGAAAATGCAGTGTTCCCACGGAATTAGTTATTTTCGCTTCCTAACGAACACAAGCCGCGTTCTCGTCTTGAGACAAATCAGCCACCCCTCCCTTAGGTTGCGGCTCGATGTAACTCCCTTTCATAATCAATAGCACATGTTGTCTAGGAAAAATACAAGACACTTTGATTTCGACCAAAAAAAGCCACATTTTGCGCAAAAATGTGCATTTTTAATGTACAAGATTGGGGCGATTAAGTAAGAAAATTTCTAAACTATGATCTACTTTGGTGCATGTTAAATGATCAGTGAGTGTCTGACCTTATAAGTCAGCCTTAAAAGCTGCCTGTCTGTTGCAACTAATATCTCGTCGAGCGACCATTTGCCGCTATTTGGGTCGTGGGGTGTGTATGCAATCAATAACCGGTGGTCGGGCTATCCAAGGGGTTCAATTTGGGGCCTGTCGTGCACCCGTGTATCGGGGAAAAGAGCGTGATGATCTGCTCGTCGTCGCCTTTCCTGAGGGCTCTTGGGGTGCGGCGGTAACGACTCTAAATCGATTTTGTGCCGCTCCAGTGACGCTGTTGAAGGCACATTTATCGGAGACCCGAGCGGTTCGGTACTGGCTTTTGAATGCTGGCAATGCAAATGCAGGCACCGGAGCCCCCGGGTTTGAGGCGGCTCAGCAGACAGTCGCCGCGCTTGCGGAGTCTGTGGGTTGCCGCATGGAAGCCATTTGGCCATTTTCGACAGGCGTGATTGGTGAGCCACTCCCCGTTGATTCGATCTGCGCGGCGCTACCCCGCGCGCTGGCGGCCTTAGACGGATCTGCAGCTGGATGGGAGCGCGCGAGTCGCGCAATTATGACGACAGATACACGTCCCAAACTTCGGCATATCACCTGTGAGATCGAGGGGGTGACGGTCACCATCACCGGGATGACCAAAGGCTCAGGAATGATTCATCCGAATATGGCGACAATGTTTGGGCTTTTGGTCACCGATGCGCGTCTGTCTCCGGATTGCTTAGATAAAGCGTTACGCGAGGCGGTGCGCCATAGCTTTAACTGCGTCACTGTGGATGGTGATACCTCGACCAATGACGCCTGTGCGCTTGTGACGACGGCGCAGGCCGAGCATGCTGAAATTACAACACTGGACTCTCCCGCTGGACGGGTTTTCCAGGCTGCGTTAGATCAATTGTGTGATGATCTCGCTGAAGAGTTGGCGCGTGACGGTGAAGGGGCTGGGAAATTTGTGGTGGTGCGGGTGCGTGAAGCGATGAATGAAGCGGACGCACATACCATTGCAAATACCATCGCACTGTCGCCCTTGGTGAAGACTGCGCTTGCTGCATCGGATCCGAACTGGGGGCGGATTGTGGCTGCCATCGGGCGTGCCCCGGTTTCAGAGATCGCGATTGATCGCGTCCAAGTGTGGTTAAACGGTGTGCAGATTGTCGCCAACGGTGGTCGCCATCCGGATTACACCGAAGAGGCTGGCCAGCGCGCGATGGCGTCGGTCGAGATTACCATCGAGGTGGCGATGGGGCAGGGCGAAGCCAGTTGCCGCGTGATGACCTGTGACCTGACCAAAGAATACGTGCGTATTAATGCTGAATACCGTACCTGAATTGCACGTCGCGTGTGCGGTGATCCGTCGCGATCACCACCTCCTGTTGAGTCGACGGCTGGATTCTGCTCATCAAGGTGGGTTGTGGGAGTTTCCCGGTGGAAAAGTAGAGCGCGATGAGACACCGACTCAGGCACTCGCGCGTGAGCTTCGCGAAGAACTGGGGATCGCTGTGCTCACGAGCCGCTTTCGGTTTCAGATCCCATGGGATTATGGTGATCGTGTCGTACGACTGTGGGTCTTTGATGTCGATGCATTTCACGGCGAACCGCAGGGTCTCGAAGGACAAAGAGTGCGTTGGGTCCCAGATGCTGCATTGACCGACTACGACTTTCCAGAGGCGAATACGGCCATTGTGGAGACTTTGAGCCTGCCCAGAGTCGCCCGTTTTTATGACCCGAGTCTTGGGTGTCCAGAGCGCTGGCTGATGGCATGGAAACCCCCTGCCTTACTGTATTTTCGGGGCCTCACTGTTGTGTCTGAGGTCGAGGCACTGCTCACTCGCGCACTGACCTTAGGGCACCATGTGATCTTACCCTTGGATCAACATCATTTGTGGCGGGACGGTGTCGGATTACATCGTCGCAAACACGATCCGCGCGCCTTAGCGACCAAGGCGCTTGCGCATTGTCCAGGCGCTTGGCCGCTGACGGCGGGCTGCCGGTCTCTGCAGGATTGGCGTGCGCAGGCGGATTGGCCTGCCCATGCCTGGTTTGTCTCGCCGGTCTTACCGACCAAATCTCACCCAGCGCTCGAACCATTGGGTTGGGGGACATTTACAGAGATCGCACGTCAAACAGCGCGGCCCTGTTATGCACTCGGGGGTGTCACGCCCGATCATCTCGCGCAAACCCAGTTGGCTGAGGGGTTTGGTGTCGCTGGGATCCGTGGGTTTCAGTGAATCGAGTCATCCGTATCATCGACCGGAACTGGGTCGCCGGCGATCCGATGTTCTTCATTGGCCCAGGCCCCCAGATCGATCAGTCGACAGCGTTCTGAACAGAAGGGTCTGCTCGGATTGGAGTGATGGTAGCGTGCGTCTTTACCACACCGTGGGCAAGGGACGATGAGATCAATCTCTTCAGTCATCTAGACTCCTTTAATTTGTGGTGAAGTGCCTGCACTTGCGCGCGTAACGCGTCTTTGCTGCCTGAATTATCCAAAATAAAGTCAGCCTTCGCCAATCGTGTTGCACGGTCGCTTTGCGCAGCCATGATCTGCTCAATCGCCTCGGGGGTTGTGCCATCGCGTTGGGCGCCGCGGCTCTGCTGTTGCGACTCAGGCACATCGACAACGATCACACCACGCAATGCGCGAGGCTTAGTTTCCAGCAAGAGCGGTGAACACAGGATTTGATAAGGTGCTTGTTTCGGCGTGTTTTGCCATGCGCTGACCGCGTCTCGTACGCGGGGGTGGATAATCGATTCGACAACCTGCCGTAGCCTTGGGTCTGCAAACAAAGCGTTACGCAGCCGTCCACGGTCTAACCCATCTGCCGTGAAAAACTCGGGCCCCAAGGCTGCGCGTAGCGCGTGGTCCCCAGGTGTCCCTGGTGCAATGACTTCACGGGCATACTGATCGGTGTCGCACGTTGGGATCCCAAGTTCCGCGAAATATGCCAAGGCCTGTGATTTCCCACTGGCGATACCACCGGTCAGGCCAAAGGTCGGGAGTGTCATCTGCGCTTGGGTTCCTTAAACAGTGGGAAAAGCATACCAGAGCAGGGCCGCCGCTGCGGACAGATGAGGACCGAATCGCACGGCGGTCGGTCGTTGACGTAGCCTGCTTTCCAGTAAACCAGAGAGAGCAGCAAGCAGCAGAAGCCAGGTGAACTGCTGTGGAAGAAAGAGCCAGGCGAGCGCCGCTAAATAGGCAATATCTCCTCCGCCCATGGCGGGTCCACGCCCAGCGAAGTGACTGAGTTGGTTCAGCAACAAAAAGACGAGCGTACTGCCGAGGCTTGTCCACACATGCAGGACCAGTTGATCTGGTGCGAGTACCGTTTGAAACACACTCGCGCAGCCGCCTAAGAGTAAGCTGATGTTGAACGGGAGGAGTCCTGTTTGATGGTCGATGAGTGCTCCTGCGATGAGTATCGGATTCAAAATAAGACTCAGCATGATCCATTCGATTGGGGCGTCTGGGCGAGCCAACAAAAGCACTGTCCCCAGTGCACTGAGAAGCACAACCAGATGTTTTAGAGCACGCGGCAGTGTCTTCGAGAATTGGGGCTGGGCGCGATACCAGCGCACATCGCGAATTGCCTCCACGGCGAGTTGGCGAGGCAGTCTCGGGATCCAAACCCACAACAGCAGGGGACTGAGGAGACTCAGTAGGAGGATGCTTAGGACGATCAAGACAGTGCTCCCATGGTAAACATGGGTTGATAGAGAGCCAGCATGAAGCCGCCCACGAGCAGTCCAAGCATGGCCATCAGCAGTGGTTCGAGGAGACTCGTGAGGTGAGTCAGGCGTTGGTCGAGCTGGGATTCCAAATGCCGTGAGTTCATCTTGAGGTAGCGTGGCAGTCCTCCCGCATCTAGACCGAGTTGCCAGAGGTGAATGGTGTCATCGGGCAACAGCACGCGATCCAAATCGCGTTGATCGGAGCGTCCTTGGTCAATGCCGCGGGCCAGCGCATCGATCTGTACCTGAATCGGCGGGTTTTCAATCAGCACGGCGGTGTAGCGAAGTGCCTCTGGGAGTGCGAGTCCAGCCGCAAGATAAAGTTGCATCCCTTCACTGAATGCCAAGCCCGCCAATTGCAGTCGCACAGTCCCGATCACTGGCAATCGATTCATGGTTCGGTGCCAAATGAATCGGAGCGATTTGAACCGAGAATACGCCACTCGGCTCGCCACGCAGGTCAGTAGTGCAAGCGCGATGAGCTGACCACCCCATTGATTCAGGGCTCGGCTTAACGTCAGCAAACCCTGAGTCGCCGCAGGCAGCTCCGCCTGAAAACGTCCATAGAGCGCTTCGAATTGCGGGACAATCCCAAGCAGCAGACCGATCATGATGAGTAGGCTCAATCCTCCGATGATCATCGGGTAACGGGCTGCTCCCCACGCTTTTTGCACGATCTGTCCGAGCCGCTCATCGCTGTCTGCCAGTAACTGTAAGACTTCTCCCAAGCGTCCGCTGCGTTCAGCGGTGTCTAGTGCGAGACGTTGACCCTGTGTCAGAGGCCATTTTGCGCGTTCGGCCGCTTCGGCGAGCGGTGCACCGCGCTGAAGCGCGGTGGCAAAGGGCTGAATGAGTGTGGCGAATTCGCCAGCTTGCGACCGCCCGAGGACTGTCAGGCTGTCGGTGAGGGTGAGTCCACTCTCGAGCAGTGTCGCTAACGTCCGCAGGAGCGTCCGTCGCTGTTGTTTGTTGTGCCGTGTCCATCGCATGTGCGGAGTCCTCAAGATGTATCGAGTCTAAAACGTGCCGGAGTGCACCCTCCGTGGTGAGACGTTGAGCACACAGGTGTGTCATGGCGTGCCTGAAATTGAGTCGCTGACCGGTGCGAGAAAGCAGATCAAAGACACCCACACGCCCGAGGAATCCGTGACGGCAGGCGCCACAGCCACCCCCATCACAAAGTGCACAGAGTCGTTTCGCAAGACGCTGTGCTCCGGTCAGCAAGAGGCAGTCTGTCACGAGGTGCTGCGAGACCCCGAGTTGCTGCAATCGATCGGTGACATCATCGACGTGGCGAGTGTGTAGGGTGGAGAGAACGAGATGACCGGTATGCGCAGCCTGGATTGCGATCTGTGCTGTGTCTTGGTCACGAATTTCCCCAATCATCAGAACATCAGGGTCTTGCCGAAGAAGCGCGCGTAGGCCGTTGGCAAAGCCAAAGCCTCGCGCTGGGTTGACTTGAATTTGTTGGATTCCTGGAAGTAAGCGCTCAATGGGGTCTTCAATCGCAATCACATGCCGATCATCTCGAACCAGATCCAACATCAGGCGACTCAGCGTTTGGGTTTTACCAGACCCTGTTGGGCCGGTCAGGACAATCAATCCACTGGGTTCGGCGAGCGCTGAGCGCATCAGTGCTTGTTGAGCAGGCGTGAGTCCAAGATTGGCGAGTGACGGTACTTGATCAGCATGCTCGATGCGTCGAAGCACTGCCTTTTCGCCATACAACGCGGGCACGATCGAAACTCGAAAGCGATGCGCGCTGTCTGAGTTTGGATTCACCACAATCGCGCCATCCTGAGGTTGTCCAGACTCAGTCAGATCAAGATTAGCCATCACTTTGAGGCGCGCTAAGAGACGTCCTGTGAGGCTGGCTGGCGGTGGGTCTTGGCGGCGTAATTGCCCATCCACCCGAAACCAAATCGACAGCTGATCCGGCTCTGGCGTGAAATGCACATCAGAGGCATTCAGGCGTACCGACTCTAACAGCAAGTGCCGAACGTAGCGCACTAAAGGTGCATCATCGACGGATTGATCAACAGGGGGTGGTTGGCGCTGTGGTGTCTCCGCGTTTTGTGCAAACGCGGCCAGGGATAAGGCATCCAAGTGTTGCGCATCCGTCATCACAAACAACTGCGTCTCTGGCTGATGTTGCATCGCGCGACGCTGTGCCAGCACTGCCACCGGCGGTAAGCGTGGAAGTGATATCGTCACCTGACCTTGCGCTGTGTCATGGACAAAGTGTCGCCAGTACCCCCCATCGATCCAGGGAACACCAGCAGCGATCGCCAATTGCACGGGTTCATCTTGCATACCCACACTTTAGTCAGGCGGCCGCTCAAGTCTGGCTGGGGTGGACCATAGCGCAGGTCACCCTGTCGATGCCGGGGTTCCCTTCTACAGTCTCGCCGTGTCAACAAAACGGAGGAAGACACATGCGACAACGTGGATTTACATTAATCGAGTTAATGATTGTGGTAGCCATCTT
>RFUY01000042.1 GCA_009922705.1 Gammaproteobacteria bacterium | reverse complement strand
GAGCGATGCAATGGGTTCGTCTGCGAGAATCATTTTTGGCTGTTGCATCAATCCACGGGCGATGGCGACGCGTTGCTGCTGCCCACCGGACAAGTTCTCGACGCGCTCGAGGGCCTTTTCAGCGATGCCCAGGCGCTCAAGGGCGGATAGTCCATCCTCAATATCCTTGGCCGAGAACACTTTAAACAGGCTTTTCAGTGAGGAATGTCGATTTAGGCGCCCGAGCATGACATTGGTGATCACATCCAAGCGGGGGACTAGATTGAACTGCTGGAAAATCATCGCGCAATCACGTTGCCATGCGCGTTTTGCTTTGCCTTGTAAGGTGAGAATATCGCGCCCATCGATGATCACAGAGCCGCTGGTGGCGTCTGTGAGGCGGTTCAACATTCTCAGTAACGTCGATTTTCCGGCACCAGAGCGACCGATGATGCCAATCATCTGGGGTGTGTCGACAGCAAAGCTGATGTTGTTTACCGCGACATTGGATCCGAATGTCTTATTCAGGGCCTGAACTTGCATTGCACTCTCCGTATTTAAGGAAAGCCTATGCATTAATTTTGACGGTTTTGTGACTGTGCGATTTTTTTTGGATAGACCCCATGATACCGTTCATGAATCAGCGCACTTATGGGGTCACAATGTCATTACGCAGAGCAGTCCAGACGGTCTTCGCAGGGTTTTTGGGTGTCCAGTCTCAAAAGCGGTATGAAGAGGATCTCCAAGAGCATCGCTTTGTGGCGGTTGCCATTGTCGGCGTGGTAATGACCGCATGCTTTGTTCTCGCGGTTTACGGCTTAGTCTCTGCGGTGATGGCACTGGTACGCTAGGACTTGCATTAGCGACGCAGATCAAGTGAAATGCGGGCCTGCAAAGTTCGAATACGCCGTATTCGCGTGTGCGCCCAAAAGAACAATGACGACTGAAGGAGGCATCCGGATGACCAAAGCTTTATTGGCTCTTGGCCTATCCCTCGCTGGCTCATCAGCTATGGCTGATTGGCAAGTGAATCTAAATCGCGGTGTGACAGAGATTAGTAACGCTGTGTTCGATCTGCACATGTTGATCTTCTGGATCTGCGTTGTGATCGGTGTGGGTGTGTTTGGAGTGATGTTTTACTCCATTTTTATGCATCGCAAATCTAAAGGCGCGCAAGCAGCACACTTTCACGAGAATACGACTGTGGAAGTCGTCTGGACGGTCATTCCATTCCTGATTCTGATCGGGATGGCGATCCCAGCGACAGGCACTCTGATGGATATGTATGACACCTCAGAGGCTGATGTCGATATTCAGGTCACCGGGTATCAATGGAAATGGCGCTATCAATACCTTGATGAGGACATCGACTTCTTCTCAAACATGTCGACGCCACGCGAAGAAATTTACAACGAGGCGGGCAAGAATCCGAATTACCTGCTTGAAGTGGATAACCCCTTGGTGATTCCGGCGGGCAAAAAAGTCCGATTCCTGATTACAGCAAACGATGTGATTCATTCCTGGTGGGTTCCCCATTTTGCTGTGAAAAAAGATGCAATTCCTGGCTTTATCAACGAGTCATGGGTCCGTGTCGATGAGCCTGGTGTGTATCGCGGACAGTGCACCGAATTGTGCGGCAAAGACCACGGTTTCATGCCGGTTGTGGTGGAAGTGAAGCCACAAGCCGAATATGAGGCTTGGGTTGCCGCGCAGAAAGCGAAGCAAGCTGCACTCGCAGATGCAGCGAGCCAGTCATATTCAATCGACGAGCTGATCGCAACGGGTGAAGGCGTCTATCAGCGCGTGTGTGCCGCATGCCATGCGCCGAATGGTGGTGGCGTGCCCGGTGCATTCCCTGCGATTACCGGAAGTGCGATTGCAACAGGGCCGATCGCTGATCACATCAATATCGTGGCGAACGGCAAATCTGGCACGGCAATGCAAGCATTTAAGGAGCAACTGTCTGCTGTCGATCTGGCAGCGGTTGTGACGTATCAGCGTAACCGCTTAGGAAACGCGGTCGGTGACTTCGTAAATCCGTCTGATATTCAAAATTATTAAGAAGGGGACTACTGATGGCGACTGTAGATATCGATCTTCCACACGTTAAAGATCACGACCACGATCCGCACCATCATGGTCCCGCGAAGGGCCTTGGGCGTTGGTTGTTCACCACGAACCACAAAGACATCGGAAGCATGTATCTGATTTTCAGTTTGTGCATGTTCTTGATCGGTGGATTGATGGCATTGGTGATCCGAGCGGAATTGTTCCAGCCTGGATTGCAACTGGTTGAGCCTGAATTCTTCAACCAGATGACCACCATGCATGGGTTGATCATGGTCTTCGGCGCGGTCATGCCTGCGTTCGTTGGTCTGGCAAACTGGATGATTCCGATGATGATCGGGGCTCCGGATATGGCATTGCCCCGGATGAACAACTGGAGTTTCTGGATTCTCCCGTTTGCGTTCCTAATCTTGCTGTCCAGCTTGTTGATGGAGGGTGGCGCACCAAACTTCGGGTGGACCTTCTATGCGCCGTTGTCGACAACCTATGGGCCTCCATCGACGACGTTCTTCATCTTCGGTGTGCACATCATGGGTGTCTCATCCATTATGGGCGCGATTAACATCATCGCGACCATCCTGAACCTCCGTGCGCCTGGCATGACACTGATGAAGATGCCACTGTTCGTTTGGACCTGGTTGATTACAGCCTTCTTGTTGATTGCAGTCATGCCTGTTCTGGCGGGTGTGGTCACGATGATGCTGATGGATATCCATTTCGGGACAAGTTTCTTCAATGCCGCTGGTGGTGGAGATCCGGTCCTGTTCCAGCATGTGTTTTGGTTCTTTGGCCACCCCGAAGTGTACATCATGATTTTGCCTGCATTTGGGATCGTCAGTGAGATCATCCCGACCTTTGCGCGGAAGCGGTTGTTTGGGTACCCCTCAATGGTGTACGCGGTGGCTTCAATTGCGCTGCTCTCATTTATCGTGTGGGCACACCACATGTTTACAGTGGGTATGCCGCTGGTCGGTGAGGTGTTCTTTATGTTCGCCACCATGTTGATTGCGGTCCCGACGGGTGTGAAGGTCTTTAACTGGGTGGCCACCATGTTCCGTGGGTCCATGACCTTTGAAACCCCGATGTTGTTTGCACTCGCATTCGTCGTGCTGTTCACCATCGGCGGACTCTCTGGCTTGATGCTTGCGATTGCGCCAGTGGACTTCCAGTACCATGACACTTATTTCGTCGTGGCACACTTCCATTACGTACTGGTCCCTGGCGCGGTCTTCGGCATCATGGCGGGGGTGTACTACTGGCTGCCAAAATGGACTGGTCACGTCTTAAATGAGAGCCTCGGTAAATTCCATTTTTGGATGTCGTTTGTTGGGGTGAACATTACCTTCTTCCCAATGCACTTTGTTGGCTTGGCGGGAATGCCGCGGCGGATTCCTGATTACGCGTTGCAGTTCGCGGATTTCAATAGCATCGCGTCGGTTGGGGCGTTCATCTTTGGATTATCGCAGCTGATCTTCGTCTACAACATCATCCACAATGCGCGTGTTGGCGAGAAAGCGACGGCACAAGTCTGGGATGGTGCGCATGGACTGGAGTGGACTGTTCCGTCGCCCGCGCCATACCACACCTTCTCGACACCGCCGAAGGTAGACTAATCCATGCGAGATGCAAAACAGGCAAACACCCGGGTCGTTGTTCGACTCGGGGTGACTGCGGTGCTGATGTTTGGGTTTGGATTTGCACTAGTGCCGCTCTACGAAGTGTTTTGTGACATCACCGGCTTGAATGGAAAAAACTTCGGGCGAGGCGACGTGGCTGCACTTGAGGTGGATCGGTCTCGAACGGTGAAAGTGCAGTTCGTGTCCACGAATCCGGAAACAATGCCATGGGAGTTCAAGCCAGTTGAGCGGTCGATGCGTATTTTTCCCGGGGAAACCCATCAGACGGCCTATTTTGCGGCGAATCCCACCTCCCAGTGGATGGTTGCTCAGGCGGTGCCCTCCGTGACGCCGGCTGAAGCGGCGCAATACCTGACCAAAATTAATTGCTTCTGTTTCGATCGACAGCCACTCGACGCCGGTGCATCTCAAGAGATGCCGATGGTGTTTGTGGTGAGTCCGGAACTTCCCGCCCATATTTCGACGATCACGGTTTCATATGCGCTGTATGACATCACAGCCTCCGAGCCGGTTGCGTTACAAGATAAGACAAAAACAGGGAGTCAGTTGTTATGAGTACGTCTTCTTATTACGTACCTGAGCAGAGCCGTTGGCCAATCATCGCATCACTGTCACTAGGTCTGTTGGCCTATGGCGCTGGAATGACCTTCAATGCCATGAGTGCAGGCGGATCATCAATCGGCCCATACATTCTTGGGGCTGGGTTTCTGGTCTTGTTTTACGTCATTTTCGGGTGGTTCCGAGACGTCATCTCTGAGAGCCAGGGTGGTTTGTACAGTGAACAGATGGACCGGTCGTTCAGACAGGGGATGTTGTGGTTCATTTTCTCAGAGGTGATGTTCTTCGCAGCATTCTTTGGGGCGCTGTTTTATGTTCGGACGTTCTCAGTGCCTTGGCTTGGTGGTGAAGGCGAGAAAGGCGTGACGAACATGCTCTGGGAAGGTTTCCAGGCGACCTGGCCATTGATGGTGACGCCAGATCCAGCGCAGTTTGAAGGGCCCAAGGAATTGGTGGATCCATGGCATCTGCCATTGCTCAATACCGTCCTGTTGATCAGCTCGAGTGTCACAATCACCATTGCGCACCATGCACTGAAAGAGGGCCATCGGAAGAAGTTGGAGTTGTGGCTTGCTGCAACAATCGTCCTTGCGATCGCGTTCTTGTATTTTCAGGTTGTGGAGTACATCGAGGCATACACCCATTTGGGCTTGACCTTACAGTCTGGCATTTACGGCGCGACCTTCTTCATGCTGACTGGGTTCCACGGATTCCACGTGACCCTTGGAACAATTATTTTGTTTGTGATGTTGTTGCGGATTTTTGACGGTGATTTCACGCCGAAGCAGCACTTCGCATTCGAGGCAGCGGCTTGGTATTGGCACTTTGTCGATGTGGTTTGGGTCGGCTTGTTTATTTTCGTGTACGTTTTATAACTTAGGGCGTGGCTCGCGGCTCGATCTGTCCGGTAAAGACACCAATCGCCACGATGGCGATGAGGAGAGCGGCGAGTCCAACCCGCCACGCCAACGCATTCGCTGTGCGTTTGGATTCTGAAGGGTCCTTGATCAGGAAGTAGAGCCCTGAAAAGAGCACACCCACGACGCCGAAGAACACTAGGACAATCACAAGCTTAAACATGGTTGCATCCGATATGACTGAAGCGGCACAGGTAAACACATCTCGCGGCCGAAGAAAATGGCTATTTTCTGGGCTTGTGCTTGTGATTGGATGCATCACGCTGCGGGCGGGATTTTGGCAATTGGAGCGCGCTGATGAGAAGGAAGCGTTGCTCGCGCAGCTGGCACCGTCTGGATTGGTGTCCAGTCCTGCAGAGGTCGCTGCATTTGCAGGGGATCGTGCGACACGCATCAGGATTCCCGTGGATGCGGTGTTGCCCGAGCGGATATTTTTAGAGAATCGAATTGTCGATGGGCGCGCGGGTTATGAGGTGTTCGTGCGGGCGCAAACAGGGAGTGAAACACTCTTAGTCAATGCGGGTTGGATTCCTGCGGAGCGCACGCGGGATCGGTTGCCAGTGGTGGAGCTGTCTGATACGGCCCAGTTGACTGGCCTCTGGGTGCCATTGACCGAGGGGTATGTCACGGGCCAGTCATTCCCTGAGCGATTGCCTGATGGGCTCAGGGTGCAGTCATTGCGAGACGTGGACTTCAGCGATCTGCGGCCTGGGGTCGTGTTGGCGGAAGGGTGGCTCCCGGTCAATGCCTCAGGCCCATCGCCGCGCGTCGGCGTGGCCACGCACATTGGGTATGCAGTGCAATGGTTCGCAATGACATTTGCGATTGGCGTTGCGTGGATTTGGTGGTTACGGTCGTGGAGGCGACGGGCATGAAGCGCTATGGCGTTTTATTGATCATTTGGGCCGGTGGTTTGCTGCCAGTGGTGATTGCCACAACGATGTACTTCACAGGGATTGGTGTTCCTGAGGGGCGGACCCAACATGGAGAGATGATTGCAGGCTCGATGCAAGCAGGTGAGATTGGGCTATCCGTCATGACCGAGGCGCCCAAGTGGCAGGTGGTGTTGGCCAAAGGCGCGGGTTGCGAGCCTTGCGATACCTTTGAGGCCGGCATTGAGAATTTTCACGCGGCTCTCGGCCGGGAACGTGATCGAGTGGTTGTTCGTGCCGAGGGGCAGTTGCCAGAGGCCAATCAGCGAGCGATTTGGGTGGTTGATCCACTGGGGAATGTGGTGTTGAAGTTCGCGCCAGAGACGAACCCGACGCTGATCTTGAATGATCTTAAAAAGCTTCTGAAACTTTCGAAGGTGGGATGATGGAAACCGTGTGGCCACGTCGCTTGGCACTGATCGCAGTGCTCCTTGCGGTCATTGTGATTACCAAAGGGGGGTTCACCCGGATCACAGATTCTGGGCTGGGCTGTCCGGATTGGCCGGGTTGTTTTGGGGAAATGGTGATGCCAACGGACACTGAGCGGCTTGCCTATCTGCAAACCCGCTATCCCGAAATCCAGGTTGCGGCCCACAAAGGGTGGATTGAAATGATTCATCGCTATTTGGCGACGTTTCTTGGTGTGATCATTATTTCCTTGGCCTACTTTGGGATTCGGTATCGTCATCTGCCGCATTACCCCAGCAAAACCAGTGTGCTTTTACTGGGGCTGGTGATGCTCCAAGGCGCCTTTGGCATGTGGACCGTGACCTTAAAACTGCTTCCGATCGTGGTGACTGTGCATCTGCTGGGGGGGCTGTTGATTCTTTCGACGCTGATGTATCTGCGTGCGCGCCTAAGGCAAGCCAGTACCGGTGTGGGTGTTGGGAGCCCAGCCAAGCGCTGGGTCATGGGTGGCATCGTTGTACTCTTTCTGCAAATGGCACTGGGCGGATGGGTCAGTACAAATTACGCGGGATGGGCCTGCCCAAGCCTGTCGACCTGCGCTGCCGGCGTTGATGTTCCCTATGACTTTCAAGAAGGCTTTACCATCGTGACCGAGGTCGGTCCAAATTACGAAGGCGGGCAGTTGCATCTGGAGGCGCGTGCGGCGATTCAGATGACGCATAGGGCGGGTGCCTTTGTGGTCCTTACTTATTGGGTGGTGTTATTGATTTGGCTCGCGCGCCGAAATCCCGGTGTTCAGCGCCGTTGTCAGGTCATGGCTGGATTACTCGCGGGGCAAGTGGTGTTAGGCTATGCCAACGTCATTTACGCCGTGCCGGATGCGCTTGCCTTTGGCCACCATGTGTTGGCGGTGCTATTGGTGATTGCTGCGTGGCAATTTGTGTTTGACACCGATGAACAAGGGGAGCTCCTGCATGGCAGTCTCGAACGTCCTCAGCCAGCCTGAACCGCAGGCCGGTGGCTGGCGTGAATATCTCGAGCTGACGAAACCGCGCGTCGTCGCGGTGATGGTGCTGACCTCCATCGTGGGGATGTTGCTGGCATCGCCAAGCCTCCCGTCAATTCAGCTGTTTGTGCTCGCGAACCTTGGCATCGCATTGGCGGCTGGCGCCGCGGCCACGGTCAATCATGTCGTGGATCGCCGCATTGACACCTTCATGAATCGGACCAAGCATCGACCGGTCGCGGATGGAAAGGTCAAGCCTTGGCTTGCACTCACCTTTGCTGCGATTTTGGCGACCCTCGGGCTGTCGATTCTAGTGGTTTTTGCCAATCCGTTAACTGCAGTGCTCACGTTTGCCTCGGTGATTGGCTATGCACTGATCTACACCCTGTATTTAAAGCGCGCCACACCGCAAAACATTGTGATTGGTGGCATTGCTGGCGCATCACCACCGCTCTTGGGTTGGGTTGCGGTCACGGGCTCTGTGGACCCCAACGCCTTGTTACTGGTTGCAATCATCTTCGCTTGGACGCCCCCACATTTTTGGGCGCTGTGTCTGGCAAAGCAGGCTGAGTATGCCGAAGCTGGCATTCCAATGCTGCCGGTGACCCACGGGCGGCCGTACACCAAGTTGCACATGGTGCTCTATAGCTTGTTGATGGTGGTTGTCACACTCCTTCCAGTGTTGTCGGGAATGTGCGGTTGGATTTATTTGGTGTGGGTCACCGTCTTGAACTGCCGCTTTTTGTGGTTAATGCGTGTGGTGTGGCACTCTGAGGAGGATGCGGATGCAATGCGTCTGTTCTTCTACTCCATTCGTTACATCATGTGGCTATTCCTCGCGTTACTAGTGGATCATTTCTTTATTTTGTGATTCTCTTTCAAGCAACTTAAGGGATTTGTAGTTCACCGGGTCCGCGACTGCCGCGTGATCACGGTCTAGGGAGAGTTGAGTTATGTTTTATTTCGGGCACATTGCTGGAATTCTGCGCGACCCCAAAAAGGAATGGCAGATGTTGCGCGAAGAGCGTTACACCACCAAAGGGATCTTCCTCACACAAATTTCGATTCTAGCGGCCATTCCTGCGGTCGCTATGTTTATTGGTGTGACCCAGTTTGGATGGTCTGTCGCCGGAGAGAATCCCGTGCGTCTTGCTGCCTCAAGCGCACTTTCCAGCGCCGTGATGTTTTATTTTGCGATGTGGGCCGCGATTGGTTTCATCGCTGCGGCGATTTTCTGGATGCAGAAGACCTACGGTGGCTCATCGACGCTCGACAACTGTTTGCTACTGACGACCGTCACGGCCACCCCGTTGTTTTTGTCTGGCTTGTCACTGCTGTGGCCGGCACTCTGGTTTAACGTCCTGGTCGGCATGGTGGCAATGGCGGGCTCTGTGTATCTTCTCTACAGCGGAACGGCTCGGATCATGGATATTGATGAAGACCGTGCATTTTTGTTCGCGAGTTCTATTTTAACCGTCGCCCTATGCACTCTCGTGGGGATGCTTGCGGTCAGTGTCATCGCTTGGGATATGATTAGTTTGGTCTACATCCCCAGTTAAGCTGCCGTCAGCACACTTTGGAGCCAGTAACTGCCGTGCAACGCCAGCATGCCTGCAGCTAGTGTGGGGATGCTTTTGCGCGTCAGTTGGTAGGCCGCAAAGGCTACGATCGCCCCGATCCAGCGTGGGTCAATCCAGACAGCGCCGTTTAATACGGTGAGTGTCGCGTCCCCTTTGATGAACCCAGGGACCACTAATGCCATCAGGATTGCTGGTGGCACATAGTCAAGCGCGTCCCGAAACCAGCCGGGCATCTGTAGATGGCGCTGGCCTTCGATAAACGATCCCTTTAAGCACAGCGTGGCAAACCCGCAGAGTCCAAGGATGCTGAGTAACTCAGGAGACATGTGGTTGCCTCCAGCGATGGTGCAGTAACCCGCCTAAGACCCCCACACTGGCGCCCGTGATGAGGCCCAGATTGAAGGGCGCATGCATCAACAAGGCAGCCACGCTCCCGCCGAGTATCGCGGCAGTCCGATGCGGTGGTCGACGCACTGTGCTCAAGGCAAGCACAAAGAAACTGAGCGGAATCATGAACTCAAGACTCCAAATCCGTGGGATCACTTGCCCGGCGAGCGCGCCCACGAGCGTCGCACTTTGCCAGACGCCCCAGATGACACCAACCCCTCCAAAGTAAAACAACACACGCTCTCGCAAATCGAATTCTCGCACGGCGAAGGTGTGTAAACACACGGCATAGCTCTGGTCAGTTAAGCCATAGGCCGCCGCAATCCGGATCGGCCAAGGCGCCTCAGACAGGTGTGGAGCGATGCTCGCACTGTAGAGGACATAGCGGAGATTGACGGCTACGACCGTCAAGACGATGACCCACAGTGCACTGTCTTGCGCGATGAGCTGGTAGGCAGCAATTTGTGAGGCACCCGCAAAAATGAGCAGAGACGCCAGTGCGGAATCGATCCAGTGATATCCCAATTGGACCGGCGTGACGCCGGCGATTAAGCCGAAGGGCACGATCCCTGGCGTCAACGGGAGGATTGCCCATGCACCGGCGTGGAGCGGAGAGAGGGTGCCTTTGGTCGTCGACATGGCGGACCCTATTCGACGAAAGTCGGGAGTTTAGCCCCTGTGGATAACTCTGTGACTGTTTTTTTCACGTCCGTCCTAAGTCCTTGTTCCGCTTGAGATCTTTCGACATCTCTCTAAATGACCCAATTTTATTAAATCCAATAAAAACAATGGTTTAAAATAAATTGAAGGGCGTATTTTCTGCCTGCAGTATGCCACGGATTCTGCGTCTATTGTCCGGAATCGTAACAGTCAATTGTGGATAGCGGGTCTCACTGACCCAAAAAAGTGCACGGTGTGCGAGCGCACCGTGCATCAAGCGCCCGCGCCATCATTGCGCGCCGTGAAAGACCCCAACACCGCCAGCTGCCACGGCAAACAGGTCATGATTCAGCCACATGTGCACCAGAATGCTGCCGACATAGCCCAGTGCGATGGCCCAACTCCACTTTAAATGGCTCATAAAGGTGTATTTGCCTTTTGCTTGCCCCATCAGGGCGACGCCAGCGGCGGAGCCAATGGACAATAAGGACCCACCGACGCCTGCGGTGAGCGTGACGAGCAGCCACTGGCCTTCAGACATGTCCGGCGTCATGCTGAGGACGGCAAACATCACCGGAATGTTGTCGACAATTGCAGATAAAATACCGACGGCAATGTTGGCAACAGTTGGGCCAAAGTCCAGATATAAGATTTCGCTGGCAACAGAGAGATAGCCCATAAAGCCAAGTCCTCCGACGCTCAACACCACACCATAGAAGAATAAGAGGGTATCCCACTCGGCACGCGCGACATTGTTAAAAATGTTGAAGGGTACGACTTCGCCCAGTCGCCGCATCGCTTCAACATCACCCTTTTGTTCATAAATCCGACGCTTGTTGTTCAACGACCGTGGAAGCGACTGCACCAAGTAATAGCTAAAGAGTTTGAGATATCCCAGTCCAAACATCATGCCCACCACGGGAGGTAGGTGAAAGAACGTATGAAAGGAGACCGCCGTGGCGACGGTCAGCAGAAATAGGCCAACGATCCGCCAAGCTCCCCGCTTTAATTCGATGCGCTGAGCCGTTGCATCGGGGTGTGCATCGGGGAGTGTGAGCGCCATGATGGCCGCAGGGATGACAAAGTTCACCACCGCCGGGATAAATAGGCTGAAGAATCCTGAAAATGGAATCAGCCCTTTTTGCCAGACCATAAGAGTAGTGATGTCACCAAATGGGCTAAACGCGCCACCGGCATTGGCGGCGACAACGATATTGATACACGCAGGACCAATGAAGCGGGGATTGTTTCCGCCAACCGCCATGACCACGGCACACATGAGTAAGGCAGTGGTGAGGTTATCTGCGATTGGTGAGATGAAGAATGCAAGAATCCCGGTGAGCCAAAACAGTGAACGCAGCCCAAGCCCCGAGGTAATGAGTTTTTCACGAAGCCACTCAAACAGTCGCCGCTCCTCCATCGCGTTGATGTAGGTCATCGCGACGAGCAAAAAGAGCATGAGCTCTGCGAACTCGAGCAGGTTATGCCGAACCGCATCCTCGGCCAGTTGCTCCATCCCAGTGCCGCGATAGGCAATGGCAATCAAAAGCCAAATGAGTCCAGCGGCAATCAAGACAGGCTTTGATTTCGCGAGATGAATGCGCTCTTCGAGCATGACAAA
>RFUY01000041.1 GCA_009922705.1 Gammaproteobacteria bacterium | reverse complement strand
TGTGCAAGCACTGTTTTTGGCGTGAGAAGTCCATGCTGCGCGTAGACATCGACATAGCTTTTCGCGCCGGGAAACAGCGCTTGGGTGAAGGCTATTTCGTCTGGGTTTTCATTCACATGACTTTGCACCCAGACGTCTGGGTTGTCGGCGACGAAGGCACCGCAGGCGTCGAGTAGTGGCGTCGTGCAACTGATCGCAAACCGGGGCGTGATTGCATAGCCCTGCCGCGAAAAGCGCTGGCTGTGTGCGAAGCCGATTGCGTTCACCTCACGGAAATAACTGAGATCTCGGGTGACCGTATCAGGCGCTTGACGATCCATCGCCGTGATGCCAGTGATGACGCTCAGTCCATGTCGATTAGCCGCCTCGGTGATCGCAACAAAGGCCTCGAGGTGACTGGTCGAAAATGTCATGGCGGTGGTCACCCCATGCGCTAAGACCGTCTCAGTGAAGTTCTGTGCGACCGTTTGCGCATAGCTCGCATCCTGAAACCGTGCTTCTTCGGGAAAGGTGTAACGCGCCAACCAATCCAGTAAGTCCGCCCCGTAGGCGGCGCGGACATGGTATTGCGGATAGTGGATATGGCTGTCGATGAAGCCCGGAAAGATGAGATGGGGCGTCTGTCGGGTCGGCCATGCATGATAGTCCGCAGGCATGTCCTTGGCCGTACCAACCCAGGCAATTAAACCATCCGGTGCAACCACGAGCGCACCCTCAGCCTCGTGCCATAGAGACCAATCGGACTCCCCAATGGCGATCGGTGAAATCAGAGGCCCTTTGAGTACATAAGGCGGGGTGAGTTGCATCAAAAAACAGGGGTCTTGCGACCCCTGTGTCCAGTCATTACTTCGGAATGGACTGTGTAATGCCTTCGATGTACCAGTCTTTGGTCACCAAGGTCGGGAAGTCGACCAAATGAGGTGCACCAGAGGCACATTCTTCAGGAATTGAACCGTCTTGTTTCTTCAGGCCCGCGCATGGGAATGCATGACGGTCGCCTTTAAACAATGCAGTTTCAAGCGCCTTGGCTTCGGCATACAGGGCAGATCCGAGGACCTTTTCGTTGTAAGAGGCCATCTCGACCATGCCGATGCCGTTGCCTTTCCCATCTTTTGATAGACCCCACCAAGTATCTGCAGTCGCGCCACCAGACCAAGTGCCATCCAAAGCGGCTTGCACGCGATCGATGTAATAGGAATCCCAGTTATCGACGATCGAGACAAGATGTGCATTTGGACCAAAGCGAGACATGTCAGACGCTTGTCCAAAGGCATACACCCCGCGTGATTCAGCGACTTGAACGGGCGCAGGGGAGTCCGTGTGCTGGACGATGATGTCTGCACCGGCATCGATCAACGCGGTTGCCGCTTCTGCTTCTTTTGCAGGATCAAACCAGCTAAAGACCCAACGAATGTCGACTTCGATGTTGGGGTTGTGCTTACGGGCTTCTAACGTAAACGCATTGATCCCGCGAATGACTTCAGGAATCGGGAAGGACGCGATATAGCCAATTTTGTTGGTCTTGGTCATTTTTGAAGCAATCAGCCCTTGAATGACGCGGCCTTCATAGAAACGCGCCGAAAACGTGGCGATATTGTCAGTATTTCGGGTGAAGCCAGTGGCATGTTCAAATTTGACCTTCGGGTAGTTTGCCGCGACGGTATTGGTTGGGTTCATAAATCCAAAGCTGGTGGTGAAGATCAAATCATGGCCAGTTTCCGCGAGGTCAGTAATCGCATCCACGGCGGCCGGACCTTCTGGCACGTTTTCAATAAAGGTGGTGGACACCTTGTTTCCGAAATGCTTTTCGATCGCTTTTCGGCCTTCGTCATGACGGAAGGTCCAGCCGAGATCTTCGACAGGACCCACGTAGATAAAGCCGACCTTTAACTCGGCAGAGGCACCGGTCGCGAACCCAAGACTCAGGGCTGCGGCGGTAAACAGAGACAACACACGTTTCATATTGAGATCCTTATGCAGGGGTGAAAAATTTCCTAGCTTCCCGGTTCAAACAACTTGCCGAGAGAAGCAGGCGCATTGCGTCGAATGGCACGAGCATCCAACGAAATTAGGGTTAACACAACAATTGGAATCAGGTAGGGCAGACTCGGTAGCAGCCAAGGCACGAACCAACTGGGCAAACCAGGTAAGGTTTGCAGTCGTAACTCGAGCGCGAGCGTAAATCCAAAGATGAGTGCTCCAAAGACCACGCGCTCAGCGCGCCAGGTCGCAAACAGAATGAGCGCCAATGCGAGCCAGCCGGCGCCTGCGGTGATCCCTTCTTTCCACAACGGTGCGCCGATCTGGATCATTGAGAGGTAGGCTCCCGCCATGCCCGCACAGAGCCCACCAAACGAAATCGCGCCAAGCCGGATCCACACCACGGGTAATCCCAGGGTGTGGGCGCTGTCATGGTTTTCGCCAATGGCTCGGATAATCAAGCCAAGCCGCGTGTGGGTGAGCGCCCAGCCGACCGCAAAGCATAGGCCGATGGTGAGCCAGACCATGGGATTCATGTTGAGGAGTGGTCCCCAAATCCCCCACTCGTTGACAGTGGTGCCGAGAACGGTCTCGACACGGCCCACCTTCAGGTCGCCAGAGCCTGCCCCGAGCGCGTTCGTGAGGGTTAATCCCAACAGGGTGAGCCCCAAGCCGGTGGCAACTTGATTACTCCGAAACCCGAGGACCAAGAGCGCAAACAGGAGTGAGAGTGCGACCCCAGCGAGCCCGGCCGTCAAGACAACCATCGCAAAGCGCTCAAATGGAAGGCTCGAGGTGCCTACTAAACAGCCGACACCACTGAAGTGCGGGACGGTACACACTTCGAGATCGATGTGCGCACCGACGAAGTAGGCCGTCATCGCCCCAACAATCATCATCCCCTCGACGCCCAAATTGAGTACGCCTGACTTTTCAACGACGAGTTCTCCGGTCGCAGCCAACAGCAGCGGTGTTGCAAAATTGAGCACCGAGACCAGCGTGAGCACCAAATAGGCCCATTCCATCACGGACTCTCCTGCGTTTGCGCGATAATTCCGCGCCACGTCACCCGATATTGCAAAAACAATGCCGAAGCGAGAGTGCTCATCAGCGCGATCACTTCAATGAATCCCGCGATACTGTCATCCTCGCGCAAATTTGCCTGAATCCAAGACGCACCGCCGGCGACATACCCAAGTAGCAACGCCGCGAAAAGTATACCCACTGGATGCAGTCGACCGAGAAACGCCACGACGATTGCTGAGAATCCAAATCCACGCAGAAAGTTCGATTCCTCGGTCACATAGCCAATATCCCCGAGCAAATAAATCGCACCCATGACGCCTGAAAGGGCTCCCGAGAGTAGGAAGACAGCCCAGACAGTCGCCGCCGGTGAATAGCCAGCGAAGCGCGCGGCGCGTGGGGTGGTCTCGGTGACCTTTAGCCGATAGCCAAATGGGGTATAGAGGACGAGTAGCGCGATCACAACAAATAGCCCAAGCGCGATCGGGAGACCGGCGTGGAACGTCGGCACGCCGGTCAACATGGCATTCAGTTGCACGGTCTCCGGCAATACGATGGTCTGTGGTGGGCTATACCGAACAGGAGCTTGCCACGGACCATTACTGACGAAGAAGAGAGTTTGGGCCGCGACATAGACCAACATCAGGCTTGTGAGCAGTTCATTGGTATTTGCGCGTGTCTTCAGGAGGGCAGGGATGCTGGCCCACAGGAGCCCAGCGAGTGCGCCGCCGATCAGCAAGCAGGGAATGGCCCAAGCCGCCGTTGGACTCCCGAGTAACAACCAAGTACCAAAGGCGCCGATACCTCCCATCGCAAATTGGCCCTCCGCGCCAATGTTCCACACATTTGCGCGATAGCAGATTGAGAGACCAAGACCCATGACACCCAGATAGGCTGCCATATTCAACGCCTTGGACCATTGCACCATGATGGTGCCGCCTTGATAGGGGTATGTGAGTAATTGAGACAAGGCGTCAACAGGGGCCTTTGCGGTGAGGAATAACACGCCAGTCGAGATGACAATGGTCAACACGGCGGCGATTGCGACAGAGAGCAGCGAGTGGACTGCAGTAACATCGGCACGTCGGGTGATTTGGATCATGCCGCACCCTCATGTAACTGACCACCCATCGCCAATCCGAGCTCAACAAGCGTCCAATCACCAATCGGGCGCGGTGGTTGAAGTGTGCCTTGGTTAATGACGCACAGCGTATCGCACAGCTCGAACAGTTCATCGAGATCTTGTGAAATCACAATCGCAGCGCCACCAGCGCGTGCAAGGTCTTGGATCGCCCCACGGATGCGACGCGCCGCACCCATATCAACACCCCAGGTCGGTTGATTGATCACTAAGAGGTTGGGGTGCTTAAGGAGCTCTCGGCCGACCACAAACTTTTGCAAGTTCCCCCCTGAGAGGCTGCGCGCCTGACGATGCAAGCCTGAGTGCCGGACATCAAAGTCAGCAGCGATGGTTTCAGCAGTGTGTGTGACTTGCCCCCAATGAATCCAGTGCTGCGAGGCAAAGGTGGGATCGGCTAGGTTGGTCAGTAATGCATTTTCGGTCAGACTCAAATGCGGTACTGCGCCATGCCCAAGCCGCTCTTCTGGCACAAACGCCCAGCCTAGCGCCGTGCGGCGACGATTTGGATCAAACCCGCCCACAGCGGCCTCTTGCCACCGTAGCGACTCAGGATCACTTGCGGGTGATTCCCCACTTAATAAGGCAAAGACGGCGTCTTGCCCGTTTCCAGCAACTCCCGCGATCCCCAAGATCTCCCCAGCACGCACGCTGAGTGTGGAAATCGCGGCGTCCCCTTGGACCGAGCGGGCATTTTGAATCGACAGTTGTGTCTGCCCTAAGGTCCTGGGTTCCGCGTCAATTCTTTCAGGGAGCCGCGACCCGAGCATCATTGCAGCCATGTCTGCGTTTGATGTCTCGCGGGGGTCGCAGGTGCCAACGACGCGTCCACGTCTTAAAATCACGGCTGAGTCACACAGTCGCGCCACTTCATCCAGTTTGTGGCTAATAAAGATAATGCCGTGCCCCTTTTCGGCCATGCGGCGGATGGCCTCGAACAACTGATCTGCTTCTTGGGGGGTGAGTACCGACGTGGGTTCATCAAGAATCAGAATTTTCGGTTCACCCAGCAGCGTTCTGACAATCTCAATGCGTTGCTTCTCGCCCGCAGACAATGCAAAGACGGCCTCATCGAGATCCAATTTGAAGCCGTAGGTGTGTGCCAATTGGGTCGCACGTGTCCGCAACTCGGCGCGAGGCAACTGAGGCAAC
This sequence comes from Gammaproteobacteria bacterium, assembly GCA_009922705.1. Classification (GTDB taxonomy): domain Bacteria; phylum Pseudomonadota; class Gammaproteobacteria; order Pseudomonadales; family Litorivicinaceae; genus HIMB30. The sequence goes on along the minus strand of RFUY01000041.1, from coordinate 6,500 downwards.
CCAAGTGCGATGTTGTCAATCGCGCTCAGCCCATCAAACAGTGCGAAGTGTTGTTGCACCATGCCAATCCCAAGTTGTCGGCTGTGACTGGGAGAGCGAATGGTGACGGTCTCTCCTTGCACCCGAATTTGCCCGTCATCAGGTTGGACGAGCCCCGCCAGGATTTTCATCAGTGTCGATTTGCCCGCACCATTTTCACCAAGCAGTGCCAGAATTTGCCCGGCTTCGAGCTGCAGGCTGACCGAGTCATTCGCAACGACGCCAGGATATTTTTTTGTAATTGTGTTTAAATTCAGGAGCATCTATCTTTTTTTTCACAACTCTCTAGGTTTTCGTTTGCGGACTGTCGTAACAGTACTTCGGCAACCACCGAGGCCGCAATCACTGCGGGTTCTTTTCCTGACACCCCAGGTAATCCAATCGGACACGTCAGGCGGGTTGGATCGATTGATTGGGCGCGCAATTGACTGATAAATCGCGCACGCTTTGACCTGGATCCGATCAGGCCCACGTAGCCGCAATCACCGCGCCCAAGCAGTATTTCGCACAGGGCTAAGTCCAGGCCATGGTCATGGGTCATGATCAGGTGGTACCCCCCAGGCTCGGCCACACGTGCAAGATCGAGTGGTGCCTGCCAATCCGCATGTCGATCTGCCCGATCATCCGCGGTGATCAGGTGCACCGGTAAGGGGGTAAATGCACGCGCGACAGCCTCACCGACATGCCCTAATCCGTAGAGATAGATGGGGGCGCCGCGCGCAGGGGGGCTGTTCAGCGTCCATGTACCTGCGTCAAAGCTGAGGGTGACCCGACCTCCACAGCATTGTTGCAATGAGGTGCCTAGAATGAATGTGTGCTCCGCATGCGTCTGGCCCGCAGCGAGCATCTCTTGCGCGATCGCAGTGGCTCGCCATTCGAGCCGGCCACCCCCGATTGAGCCGAGCGTCTCGCACTCGGAGACCACCATAGATGTGCCGGCATCCCGTGGCGTACTCCCGGAGGTTTCGGTGATGGTTATGCGGATGCTGCGCAGCTCAGACATCTGAGCACTTCCTCCGCGGTCGCCGGTGCATTCAGTGCGGGCCACCAGCCCTCTGGTCCACGGCAGGACACCGCGTGCGCGATCGCGGAATGCACCGAGATTGCGAGCATGAATGGCGGCTCACCGACCGCTTTTGAGTGATAGACCATCTCTTCGGGGTTTTGGTTTGGCCAGAGCGCGATCCGTAGATCGGTTGGGCGGTCAGAGGCGGTGGGGATTTTGTAGGTGCTCAGCCCGTGGGTGGCGAGCACACCGGTGTCGGAATAGACCAATTGTTCCATCGTCAACCAGCCCATTCCTTGAACATAGCCCCCTTCAATTTGACCCAGGTCGAGCATTGGATTGAGGCTCTCACCTACGTCATGTAACAGATCTGCGCGAATGACTTTCGGCACGCCGGTTATCTGATCCACTTCGACTTCGCTGACTGCAGCACCAGAGGCAAAGTAATAAAAGGGGCGGCCTTTTCCAGTGTGCGGATCCCACCCAATGTCCGGTGTCGCCCAATGTCCAGTCGCGCTTAACGGAATGCGCGCAAACCAGGCCGAGCGTGCCGCCTCTGCGAATGAGAGACGGTGCGCGCCTGCGGTGATCTGGTCGTTCGCGAAGACCGGTTCATCGGTCGTGTTCCAAAGGGCTTTGAGATGCGCACAGAGCCGCACTTTGAGTGTTTCTGCGGCACGTCGTGCGGCCATCCCGTTTAAGTCAGAGCCACTTGAGGCCGCGGTTGGAGAGGTATTGGGGACTTTGTCTGTGCGTGTCGAGGTGGGGTGGATACGCGACACGCTGACCCCGAGGACATGGGCGACAACCTGTGCGACTTTTTGATAGAGCCCTTGCCCCATCTCAGTTCCCCCATGGTTGAGTGCAATGGAGCCATCCTTATAGACATGGATCAGGGCGCCCGCTTGATTGAGAAAGGAGGCGGTAAAGGAAATGCCGAACTTGACGGGAGTCAGGGCTATGCCGCGCAGTTGCCGCGGCGCTTTGGCATTGTGTGCTTCGATCTCTGCGCGTCGCTGGCGATATGATGAGGTCTCCGCCAGCTGTTGCATCAGTGGAATGAGCGTTGTCTCCTGAATCTCCATCCCATAGGGCGTGACCCGACCCTGTGCCCCATAGGCATTCGCGAGCCGGACATCGAGGGGATCTTTGTGTAATCGTGCAGCGATTTGGTCAATGGCCCGTTCGATCGCCATCATCCCTTGTGGGCCACCAAATCCACGAAAGGCCGTGTTTGACACCGTCGCTGAGCGAAGCCGCTTAGAGTGGATGCGGGCATGTGGCAGGAAATAGGCATTGTCGGCATGGAACACCGCCCGATCATTGACCGACCGGCTGAGGTCATTGCTAAACCCACAGCGCGAGGCCATTGAAAAGAGCGCCGACTGGATCACGCCCTGCGCGTCATGGCCGATTGTGTACTCGACCTGGAACTCATGCCGCTTGCCGGTGATGCGCATGTCGTCATCCCGATCTAATCTCACTTTGACCGCCGCACCTGTGATCTGAGCGCCGAGTGACGCCCAGAGGGCAATGTGTGCGGCCTGACTCTCTTTTCCGCCAAAGGCGCCCCCCATGCGTCGCACTTCGACGGTGATGGTGGCGGCAGGGAGGGCGAGCATGTGCGCAATGAGGTCTTGGACTTCGGTGGGATGCTGGGTTGAACTGACCACATGCAATCCATCATGGCTCGGGAGCGCCAGTGCGATCTGGCCTTCGAGATAGACATGATCTTGACCACCAATCTCGAGCTGTCCCTGAACCGTCAAGGGCGCCTCGGTCAACGCCCTGTCGGGATCGCCCTGCACCAGCATTAGATCATCATGTAGCCTGTCATTAGCGGCGATCACGGCATCCATGTGCACCGGCCCTGGCTCTGCGGTGTAGTCGATTCGCACTTTAGCGGCTGCGCGTCGCGCCGCGAGTCGACTCTGAGCGAGCACCAAGGCAATGGGTTGCTGCGCATATCCTGTGGTGTCGTTCGGAAAGACCGGCTCATCGTGTACGACGCTTCCCGCATTGTTTTCGCCGGGAATGTCCGCAGCGGTTAGGATGGCAATGACCCCTGGTGATGCGCGCACGGCAGACCAGTCGATCGTGTGGATCCGAGCTTTGACCGGTGGACCCAAAACGGGTGCACCATGCAGGCAGCCCGCTGGCTCTGGAAGGTCATCACAATAGTCCGCTTGCCCCGTGACATGGCGGCGTGCACTGTCCTGGGGGAGTGCCTCACCAAGCGGTGAATCCGTGTGATCAAGACTCACGAGCCAGCCTCCAAAAACGCACGAATCAGACCCTGTGTGACCTGCAGTCGGTACTGGCTTGAGGCGCGTAAGTCAGACAGGGGGGTGATGTCTTTGGTGAGGTCTGCCACATCTCGACTCCGCATGACGTGGTGAGCCAGTCGGGGCGTGGCGGCGAGTCCGCCAAGCCCAATGCGTAGGGTGCTGTCGCGTTGGACACAGGCAACCAACACTGTGGAGATGTCTTGATCCCAGCGGCGCGACACCTTGTCCACCTGTACGCGCATCCCTGGACTCCGCCTGGGTAAGTCGAACCAGCCAATGAGTTCATTTGGCGCTAAGCAGGTCTGCCGGTAATCAATGAAAAAATCTTCCACGGGAATCGTGCGCGCACCCGCCGTGGAGAGGAGCGTCATTGTGGCGCCGAGCGCCATCCAGACTGGAGGGCTGTCACCGATCGGGGAGCCATTGGCGAAGTTACCACCGAGCGTTCCCCGACTCCGGACTTGCACCGAGCCAAGGCGCTCATACCAGTCGGTCAGCTCTGGATATTCGTCGAGGAGAGCCGCTTGAAAGGCATGGTAGGACGCCGCAGCGCCGATGCGCAACGATGTTTCGTCAAGCTGTACCGTGCGAAGTTCAGGGCAACCGCCCGTGAACAGCATGTGTTCAGGTTGCTCTAAGCGCTTGGTGATCCAGAGACCGACATCCGTGGCGCCGCCAACCAGAAGGGCATCTGGGACCTGTTGTCTTTGCGTGAGTAGATCTGCCAGGTCCGTTGGGGCGTCGATTCGACCGCTTGGCGTGTCAACGGCGAGTGCGTGTGTTTCCGCCGCGACCGCGCGTAACGCAGCTTCAGCGCGTTCGATTTTTGCCGTCAGTCTCGGGTCTTTGGGAAGCTGAGAGAGCTGCTTGGCAACCTCGATTAATCCCCCATAACCGGTGCAGCGACAGAGATTTCCGGCCAGCAACGGAAGTGGGTCCGCGAGGCCTGGTTCAAGATGCCCGGCGACGAGACTCATCACAAAGCCTGGTGTGCAAAAGCCGCATTGCGTCCCGTTCGCCTCGACAACAGCCGCTTGCACCGGATGCAATTGGTCGACATCGCCGATGTCTTCAATGGTCAGGAGCCAACAGTGATGCAGTGCAGTGACGGGGAGGATGCAGGTGTTGACCGGTTGATACTGTAAACCGTCTGGAGTGAGGTGCGCTAAAAGTGCTGTACACGCGCCACAGTCGCCTTCGTTACACCCCTCTTTTGAGCCCACCAGTCGGCACTGTTCTCGCAAGTAAGGCAGCACGAGATCGGTCGGACTGTCGGGCACGAGCGTCCGCCAGTCGTCTTGAAACCAAAACCGAATCGCCGCGCGCACGTCAACCCCCTTACCGAACACGTCATGTGTCTCATGAAATGGTTCGTGTCGGCAAGTGCTTGACCGCGGATGCTAGATCTCGTGTTGCCGCTTGTGCCGCGTCTTAAAGGCAGATACAGGCGGCATCAAATAGCGACGCAACTGCTCCGCAGGTGGCGGTGGGGCATCGGCAATCGGCTGGTCGCCCTGGATGGTGACACGTTCCATCAGGCGCCGAAGCGGGTAGTAATCGTGCAGCGCAGAATGTTGGGTCCAGCGATTGTCCCAAAACACCACCATATTTGGCTGCCACCGATGTCGATAGTGATACTCATGGCGCTGAGTTTTTGCATACAACATCGACAGGATCAGGTTACTTTCCGCGGGATCCATGTCCTTGATGCCCAGCGTAAATTGCGGGTTCACAAAAATCGCTTTTCGCCCAGTGATCGGATGAACACGCACGAGCGGGTGTGTGACCTGCGGATAGACATCCTCATAGTGGCGAAGCTTGGCTTTGCCTTCGGGGGATTCGTCAAACAGCATCCGGAAGGGTTTGAAGTCATGAATCGCCTCTAAGCCAGAAAGAAACTGTTGCCACCGATCAGACAATCCTTCCCAGACCGCACACATGGAGGCAAAGGCCGTGTCGCCACCCACCTCAGGAATGATCTTTGAACACAGGACGGTCCCCATTGGCGGGCAGGCGCGAAAGGTCTCATCTGTATGCCAAATATCGGTGGGGGCTGGGGGATTCCCTTCTTTATTGTCGTACACAATGAGCTCTGGCGCGTCCTGTGTACTGGTTGAGAAGGGGTGGACGGTCAATTCCCCAAAGTACCGGCCAAACCGTTTTAAGTCCTCTGAGGTGATAACTTGGTTTGGGAACACCAAGACTCCGTGCTCGGCATGTGCCTGAGTCAACACCTGGACTTCGCTGTTCGACAGTGGGGCGGAGAGATCGATCCCCGTGATTTCAGCGCCGAGAAATACGCCAACCTTCCGAATATTCAAGGTGGTAGGTTCGGTTTCTGTTGCCTGTTCTAAGTGAGTCATTGCGAGGCCTCTCCCTGTTCTCGATCTTTCCCAATGTTATGTCGGAAATCCGGCAAAAAGAAAAGTGTGCGTCGAGCGTGTGCGCTAGGAGCCCTCCTGACAGCGTCGCCACTGTCACTGGACCGTCTTTGAATTTCTGCGACACACGTAGGATACTCGGCGCTGGTAATGGAGGAGAACCATAATGATCAAACAATCCATGCAGACGTTGACACTGGCAGCCGCGTTGGCTGTGGGCCTGACTGCGCAGGCCGCCCAGTTTGGAATCGGAACATCCGGACAGGGGACAGCGACTTACGGAATCGGATCTGCAATCGCAAGTGTGGTGGGCAACGACACTGGTGACCAGTATGTGGTGCAGCCCTATGGTGGCACTGGCAAAATCGTCCCTTTGGTCGAGACTGGCCGAGTGGACTTCAGCCTCGCGAACATTCTGGAAGTGACCACCGCCTACAAGGGCCTTGGTGCGTTTAAAGACCGTCCAAACCCTAACCTGCGCGTTGTTGCAGTGGTCTACCCCTTCGAGGTGGGTCTTTTCGTGAAGAAGGATTCGCCCGCACAAAGCGTGAACGACATTAAAGGGCTTCGGATTTCGAGTGAATACAGCGGTCAGCGGATCATCGGCACACTGGTGAAGGCGGTTCTGGCAAACGCCAACCTCACGATGGATGACATGCAACCGGTTCCTGTCGCCAATATCGTTGGGAACGCAGATGACTTTGCCGCGGGCAAAGTGGATGTTGGTTTCTTTGCCGTTGGCGCAGGGAAGGTGAGCGAAGTCGATGCCTCTGTCGGTGGCATTCG
>RFUY01000005.1 GCA_009922705.1 Gammaproteobacteria bacterium | reverse complement strand
CCAGACGCGTTGATGTCGCAGACGACGCGGCAACAATCAGGTCATTGTGGGTGTTACGCTTATTCACGACCTCTGCGTAGGCGACACCACCGCCACCACCACTTAGGTTCACCACCTGCATTGTCGAGGGGATCAGTTTCAGATCCTGAAGCGACTTACCGACCTGACGGCAGGTGAAATCCCAACCACCACCGGCTCCGGCAGGCGCAATACACTCGGGGTTTTCTGGTGTGAAACTATTGGCAGCAACGAAGGGCGCTGCCGCGAATAGTGAAACCGCAATTACATTGCGTGAAAAATTCTTGAATGACATCCTGATCTTCTCCGTATTATTGTCACTGTCGAGTCAGCCTCAGGGCACCTCCGAACGGTAGGCGCAATGTGCGCAATGGCCTGAGACCGATTGTCTTTATATAACAACAACCTGACATGGACCTGACATGAAATGTTTAGTGGTAGAGGATACGCCGAGCCTCGCCCAACATCTGACCTTACATCTTACCCAGGCGTCGCATACCGTGGATCTTGCCACGACGTTAAAGCAAGCCTTTCAATGCTGGGAGCTCAGTGGTCCGCAATATGACGTGGTCATCCTCGACATCTCGTTGCCAGACGGTGAGGGGTCCACGTTCTTGGAGGCGATTCGCAAAGCGCAGTCGCAGGTCAGCGTACTGGTGCTAACAGCCCGCTCACATCTTGAAGACAAAGTGCACTTACTCGATGCCGGTGCCGATGACTATTTGACCAAGCCGTTTGAGCTTCGAGAACTCGATGCCAGACTTCGTGTCCTCCACCGCCGCGGCCTCGGAAAGCTCCCCGACCTACAGTCATTTCCGCCATTCGAATACGACCCAATCCATCGCGTTTTTTGGTGTCAGCGAGATCAGGTACTGCTGCGCTCACAGGAACTCAAGTTACTCGAAGCCTTTTTACAGACGCCGGGCCATGTCTGCTCAAAAGCGAGTCTGATGGATCGACTCTACAGTCTCGATCAAGCCGTCACTGAAAACGCGGTGGAAGTGCACATGGGCCGGCTTCGGAAGAAGCTCAAAGTCTATGGCGTCGAGTTTGAGACACTCCGGGGACTCGGATATCGCTATGCCTATAAGCCCTAATCCTGACACCCCCTGGAGTCTCAAGCGGCGATTATTCCGCCAATGGTTGTTCATTTTGGTCCTTCTCTCGATCGGAACCTACCTTGCAGCGAGTGCCATTGCCCAATCTGTCGTGCAAAAATCTCAGGACAACCTGCTTCAATCCATCGCCCAAGTGATTCTAGACAGCGTGATTCAGCGCAATCAGGCGGTCGAGTTCGACCTCCCCTACAGCGCCTTTGATGTTCTAGGCTACGCGGCCCCTGAGCAGACTTATTATCAAGTCCGCGTGAACAACGACGTCATTGCGGGCTATTCCGATCTTCCCATCCCAGACACCGAAAACAATCAGTCACGCGTCGCAACGACAGACCTGTATCTCGGTGACCCTGTCCGGTTTATTCAGTTGAGTAAGCCCTTAAATCCAACGCAATCAGAAACCGTGTTCGTGCTGTTAGGACAGACGCGAGACTCCTACCAAACGACCATCGGAAATATCGCCATCTTAGCGGCATCGGGCACCATCATTGCCTTTGCTGTCCTCGCAATCTTGGGCTTCACCGGTGTCCAAGCCACGCTAAAGCCGCTGGCACGGATTCAGAAAAATTTGGACTCACGAACGGTTGAAGACTTCACGCCGGTCACAGCCAATGCACCGTCGGAAATCAACAGCCTGATCACGACACTCAACCAGACCTTAGAGCAACACAAGCGACTGCTCGAACAGTCGCGAAGTTTCATTGCCGAAGCAACCCATCAAATCAAAACGCCCATCGCCGCGCTCAGTATGGAGTCTGAGCTGCTTGCGAAAGAGCTGTCAGGCCCACAGCGTGATCGCGCCCACACACTGAGTGTCCGTGCCCGCTATACCAGCAAATTGATCCATCAACTGCTGACGCAGGCCAGCCTGACCTATCGATCAAGCGAACACATTCAGCAGCCGACCGCGTTGCCCGCCTTGATTCGGAGTATTTTGCGGACGCTCGATACGCACGCGGAGCAGAAAGGCGTGGGTTTCAACTTCGTCGAACCGGAGGCACCGAGTCTCATTGCGTGCGATGCCATTGCCTTGCGCGAAGCGCTGGTCTGCCTGATCGAGAATGCCATTCAATTTTCGCCGCCACTGGGTGATATCGAGATCTCAATTCATCAATCACCCACCCAACTCGATATTCACATCTGCGACGACGGGCCCGGGTTTGGACCGGACCCAGAGCGCCTAAAAAAGGCCTTTGTGACGACGCGAGATGGTCATGAGGGTGGCGGACTCGGCCTCGCCATTGCGGAGCGCGTGGCCGTCCAACACCGCGGGTGGCTTAAATTACTCAATCGACCCCAAGGAGGTGGCGAATGCGTGCTGTCATTACCGGTGTAATGTTGGCTTTGCTCTCGGGGCCTTTGACGGCGTTAACCTTAGAAGGTCGGTTTGAAGTGGGCTCCGGGTCTGAGGTGGTCACAGTCCTTGGAACCAACGAATTTGAAGCCATCCAGCCGCAACTTGTGGACTTCATCCAGGTCTATCCCAATGCTCAGATCAATTACCTCATGGCCAGCTCTGCGGAGATCGCAAGCGCCCTCGGCACAGATGCGATTCGGGGCATTGATGCCATTCTCTCCTCAGCGCTTGATCTGCAAATGAAGGCCGTCAATGATGGCGCAGCCCGCACGGTTCGGATTTCCGATCCGTCTGGAACACAATGGCGCGATCGACTGTTTCAAATCTCACTCGAACCGATTGTGACGCTCTACAACAAGGCGACAAATCCCGCGTTAGGGACGATCAAAGATCGCTTTGAGCTCCTGGATCAACTGCGTCAGGGACGCCTCTCGCTGCAGCGAGGCGTCGTGCTCTATGATCCGACACGCAGTGGCGTGGGCTATTTACTCGCCGCTCAAGATGCCGAGCAGATCGACGTCTTCTGGTCCTTGCTCGAGTGGTTTAGCACCCCCCGTTTGATCGAGAGCTGTTGTTCGGTCGATATGATCCAACTGGTGTCCAGCGGCAAGGTGGATCTCGCCTACAACATTCTTGAGTCTTACGCGACGACTGAACTGGCAACGAATCCAGACCTACACGTGCTCGCCTTTTCTGACTACCAACTGCTGGTTCCAAGGACTGCCTTTGTGCCAACCACCGCAGACAATCCCGACCGAGGTGCGCGTTTTATTGAGTATCTGAGAAGCCCTCGCGCACAGTCCTTGTTGCCCGCGCACATGCAATTAAATCGGTTGCAACAACAATCTAACAGTCCACTAAAACCCATTCGTATGAGCCCCGCGCTGATCCTACAACTCGACGCGTACCAGAAGGCGCGATTTCTTCGACAGTGGAATAGTGCCACGAGCCGATCCGGAAGCGCACAATGAGGGTCTTACTCAAAAGGTGCACGGGAGACTAATGCGGCCATTACAGGGATTGACTGTTCTCGACCTGACCAATGTCTTGGCCGGGCCTTTCTGTTGCTTTCAGCTTGGACTGCTTGGTGCCCGGATCATCAAAGTGGAAAGCCCCGACGGGGATCTGGCAAGACGCCTTGGCTCAGATCCAACACTCAATCAAAAGGCCATGGGGGTGTCTTTTCTCGCGCAAAACGCAGGCAAGGAATCCATCACCCTCAATCTCAAGCATCCAGACGGCGTACGAATTTTTAAACAGTTGGTCGAAACCGCAGATGCGATTGTGGAGAATTTTCGGCCCGGCGTGATGGCGCGCCTGGGGCTGGATTTTGACACCCTAAAAACGATCAACCCCAGACTTGTGTATTGCGCAATCTCGGGATTTGGCCAAAACGGTCCCCTCAGCGCCCAACCGGCATACGACCAAATCGTCCAAGGACTCTCAGGAGTGATGCAGATCACCGGAACTCCAGAACAGGGTTATCGGGTTGGCTATCCTGTCGCCGACACCATTGGCGGGCTCACCGCAGCCATGGCGATCAGCGCGGCTTTACACAAAAAAGACGCTCAATTCATTGACGTCTCGATGCTGGAAAGTCTGCTGACCACCATGGGCTGGGTCGTCAGTAACTGGCTCATTGCGGGGACCCCTCCACATGCTCATGGGAACGAAAATCCCACATCTGCTCCCTCAGGAACCTTTCAAACAGGCGAAGGCGCACTCAACATCGCGGCCAATCAGGATGCCCAATGGGAGCGTCTGTGTGAGGTCCTTCAGGCTCCACAGTTACTGCAAGAACCGCGATTTATGACTCGAGAGTTGAGAAAACAGCATCGCACAGAGCTCAACACCGCGCTTGAGCACATCTTGCAGTCTCAGACCGCAACGCACTGGGCTGAACAGCTCTCACACGCCGGTGTGCCGGCGGCCGTGGTGTTATCCGTGGAAGACGCCTTGGAATTAGAGCAACTGAGTCAACGACAGTTTCTCCAACGCTTTACTAAGGTGGCTGAGCTCACGGAGATGCCTCTCATGACGGCAGGATTTCTGATCAACAACACGCGACCACATGCGGTTCAGCCCCCCGACACACTTGGCGCACACACACACTCGATTCTTCAGTCCCTCGGATATGAGGATGCAGACATTCATGCTCTCTACGAAAAAGGTGCTTTATGACCACAGACGACGTGGCCCAATGGTGGTCAACCGCCATTATCGACATGCAACCCGGTCACATTGCACTCAGGGGGCATCCGATTGAATCGCTCATTGGCCACGTCGGCTTTGTCGACATGATTTGGCTGATGGTCTGTGGAACCATGCCAAATCAATCGCAACGTGCCGTACTCGAGGCCGCTCTCGTTGCCGCAGTCGATCATGGCCCACAAGCGCCGTCCATAGCCGCAGCACGGATGAGCATCACCTGTGGCGTGGGACTTAATAATGCAATGGCAACCGGGGTCAATTTGCTCGGAGATGTGCATGGCGGAGCCGGCCAGCAAGCGCTCGCGCTGTACCAGTCGATCGCTGAGCACAGTACCGATATCGGATTAGTGGAGGCAACGCGAGCCGTCTTGGCCGACTATCGCGCTAACTTCGGTCCCTACATTCCTGGGTTTGGCCACCGTTTCCATAAACCAGAAGACCCGCGCGCGAAGCCTCTGATGGCGATCCTCCGTGCGCATGCGGAAGACCCGCAAATCAATGCTGTGTATGCGGACATTGCCGAAGCGATCCAAGCCGAGCTCAGCAATGGCCGAACCGTCGGGATTGCCATGAACATTGATGGGGCGACCGCGGCGCTCTATGGCGCCTTGGGGGTTAGCCCAGCCCTTTCGCGGGGTCTGTTTTGCCTCTCTCGCAGCGTCGGCATCCTCGCGCACGCCTGGGAACAAATGCAGCAAGGCGGGCGCAATAAAGGACCGACGCCTCCACACTATCGATGGACCTATACCGGCCCACCCAGTTAGGCCGCAGACCGTTGTTGCGTGATTCCGTGACCCAGTGAGCTGCGCCAGATCGCCATAAACGACTCTGGCATCTCATCCCCCACCCACGCCACAAAATGATCCGGCCGAACCAAAATAAAACGATGTGCCCAGCGTGCACGTGTCCCCGCATAGGTGTCATGCATCACTTTCGCCGAATACCCAGCCTGATCGAGCCAATCGCGAATGACTGCTCGCTCCTGATCAGATGCATCAAGGGCAATGAAACAAAAGCCGTGCCCCAAGGCTTCAGTCATCGATTGATCCGAAGTCCAGTCGGCTGGGGCAAGGTGATGTCCTGGTCGCGCTTCGAATGCATGTGTCCCGCGTGCAGAGCAAGGACCACCGGCAGACCCTTGAACAATCGGTGAGCCTTCATAGTTTGGCTCAAAATTAAACACTTCTTTGTCGCCCCCTGCGCTGCGTACCGCCCACGCCTCTTCAAACGCAGTGCGATCAGCCTCGGGGTCGAACGTCGTGACAAAGGCTTTATCGTCTTCGATCATCTTGCCAATGAAGTCATCTGCGGTGGATTTAAAGACCGGCTGTCGCTCTAACGAATAGGTCTCCAAGAGCGAATCCGGAGCGTGTCCAGCCAACACCGCCTGAAGCTTCCAACCCAGATTACGGGCATCTTCGAAGCCTGTATTGATGCCGAATCCACCATAGGGTGGATGGCTGTGCGCGGCGTCTCCCGCGATCAAAAGACAGCCCGCCTGATAGCGTCGCGCCGTTGCAATGCGAAGATCCCAAAACCCCACATAATCAAAGGCAACATCAATCTCTGCGCCTACAATGGATTCAAGCATGGCATGGAAATCATAGTTGTCTTCAGTGGTCTCGGCCGGCACAGGGGCATGAAAGAAAAACTGTTCACCCAAATCCACTTTGCCGAAAAACTGCCAATACCCACCGAGCGCCGGGTTCAGCACATTGAAATATGATTTGTCTGGATAACGCTTCAGTAGTTCCACTAATTGCTTGGAACGAAACACCAGCAAGACCATTTTTTTATCATGATCATCCCGGATCTGACTGATTTGAGCCGCCTCACGGACGATGGAGCGACTCCCGTCACAACCCACCGCATAGTCAGCAGTCACGGTAATCTGATGCCCATCATCGGTGATTGCAGTCACAACCGCCTGCCCCTGACGCGACTCAACCGCTGTCACACGATAGCCATAATGGCAGGTCACGCTGTCTAGCTCAGCGACCCGAGTGCGCAAAACAGCCTCCGTTTGATACTGAGGCAGCCGATCGTTGTCCGTGTAATAAAACGCCCGAACCTTCTCGCGGGACAGCCACCCATAGTGGTACTCGGACAGCAAGGTCCCATAGGTCGTCAGCCCGCCGGTGCTGACCTCTGGGGGAATAAACCGTGCCTCAGCAATCGCGTCGCGCACGCCCCATGCCAAAAAATGCTCGCCCGTCCGCTGGGTCAAATTTTGTCCCTTTGGCACGCGCTGAGGCGTGGGGTAGCGCTCAATGACTTGACACCGCACGCCACGCTGTCCCAAGTCAATGGCAAGGCCCATCCCGACCGGACCACCACCGACGATTACTACCTGTGTTGAAAATTGCTCTACTGTCATGACCGTTTACAAATTGCGAAGATGGACGAAGAATTTCAGTTTGGATGCGACGTTAGTCGAGATCTCGACCACATGCAATGAAGCCCTGAGTGGGCAAAGGAGACACCATGTCAGGCGCCATCATGCAGCATTGGATTCAGGGACAGTGGGTTGACTCGTCTCAACATGCACACACACGACGCTGTCTCACCGGCGAACCGTTCCAAGAATTTGCCATGGATGATGGCATGCGTGCAGCCGAAGCCATCGAACACGCGCGGCGCGTCTTCGAACGCAGTCAATGGGCACATCAACCGAGACTCCGCGCGCAAGTGTTACTCGAATTGGCCGATCAACTTGCAGCCGTGCAGGACGAGCTCGCCACTCGCATTTCCATCGAAAGCGGCAAGCTGATCCATCACGCCCGCGGTGAAGTCATGGCCTGTATTAGCGAGTGTCGTTACTACGCAGGACTCGCACGCTCCATCCAAGGGCGCGTCCTGGAAACAGACGCTGGCAAACTCTCGCTGTTCACCCAAGAGGCCATTGGTGTTGCCAGCATCATTGTCCCGTGGAATGCGCCAGGGACCCTGCTTGTGCGCTCACTTGCTCCGGCAATGGCCGCAGGCTGTACGAGTGTCGTCAAAGGTGCGATGCAGACAGTCTCTACCACGCAGCTCTTTGCAGAGTGTTTGGCGCGATGCCCATCGCTCCCAACCGGAGTCGTCCACATTGTTCACGGAGATCTGGCCTGCTCTCAGATGCTCTGCCAGCACCCAGAAGTCGATGTCATTAGCTTCACCGGATCCACCACCACGGGTAAAGCTATCATGGCCTCTGCGGCCTCTTCCTTAAAACGTCTGTCATTAGAACTTGGCGGTAAATCACCCGCGGTGGTTCTTGAAGATGCCGATCTCGATCGTGCCGCGCATGAAATCGCGCTGGGGATCGTGCCCCTGTCTGGGCAAATGTGTACCGCCATCGGCCGTGTCCTCGTCGCAGACGCGATTTGGGATCGATTTGTGCCAGTGCTCCGTGACCGTCTTGCCCAAATGAAACTCGGTACTCCGGACGATCACACCGCAGATTTAGGGCCACTCATTGATGTGGCCAGTGCTGAACGTTACGAGCGATTGCTTGCACAAGCGAACGCAGAAGGCGAGATCCTTCTCGCAGGAGGCAGACCCTCCATTGGTCCATTGGCGAATTTTGCCGCCCCAGCGCTTGTGGCCATTGAGAATCCGCACAGCACCTTGGTGCAAACAGAGTTATTTGCACCGATCGGCATTGTCGAGCGATTTGACACCGACGCCGATGCGGCTGTTCTGGCCAACGTCACGCGCTATGGATTGTCAGCAAGTGTCTATTCGCAATCCGGGGAGCGTGGCCAACGCATGGCGCGAGCGATCAAAGCCGGAACAGTTTGGATCAATTGCCACAACCGATTAATGGCAGAAGCAGAGACCGGCGGCTATCGAGAATCTGGACTTGGTCGACTCCACGGGGTTGAAGGCCTTGCAGATTTCTTGGAAACCAAGCACATCTATCAGGAGTTCGGACAGTTACCGACGGGCTAGCCGACGCGCTGAAAGGAGGGTGTTCAAATCACTGTGCACAGTGGACACTATGCTCTCTGAAACGAGGACCCGGTCATGGAGCACACTGCGCGCACTGCGTTTTTTGAAGAGCTAAAAGCGCGCGCCTCCCACTGGACCGCTGACCTTCGGACGCTCTTTCAAGCCGACCCGAATCGTGCCAGTACATTCCGAGTCAAAGGCGCAGGGATCTGCCTCGATTTCTCCAAACATTGGTTAGATCAACCAACCTGGACATGGTTGTGCCAACAGGTCGACCACATGGGGTTTCGGGAAATCCAACGCGAACTGCTCAAGGGGGCTCGGCTCAATTACACAGAAAACCGTGCGGTCTTACATCTCGCACTCCGCGGTCAAGCCGATGATCCGTTCTCCCTCGATGGAAAGGGGGTGATGCCCGACGTGCTTCACGAGCGGGCGCGTTGCGATCGCTTTGCTGACGGAATCCGTCAGGGAGAGATCCGGGGACACTCCGGACAACGCTTCACAGACGTCATCAATCTCGGAATCGGCGGGTCTGACTTAGGACCCTTAATGGCCTGCCAAGCCCTTGAACCCTTTCGGGGAAATGGACCAAAAACGCACTTTGTTTCCAATGTCGACCCTGCACATTGGGGGTCGGTAGCGTCCACCCTCGACCCACACAAAACCCTCGTGATCGTTGCGTCCAAGACCTTTACCACGCAAGAAACCATGACAAACGCGCGTCACGCAAAGGACTGGATCAGTCGAGGACTTGGGCCAGCGGCCGTTGCAGACCACATGATTGCTGTCTCAACAAATCTCAGCGCTGTGCGCGCATTTGGCATTCAAGAAGAGCGAATGTTCCCATTCTGGGACTGGGTCGGAGGTCGTTTTTCGCTGTGGTCCGCCATCGGGATGGCGTTACGTTGCCAGATTGGCTCTGAACAGTTTTCCGCGCTCCTTGCCGGTGCACGAGCGATGGATCAGCACTTTTTAGACACTCCGCTGGAATCAAATCTCCCCGTCGTACTCGCACTGTTAGGGATCTGGTACCGCAATGGGTTTGATCTCCGATCGCACGCGGTGCTGCCATACAGCCAGCGACTCGCTCGGTTTCCAGCGTATTTGCAGCAACTCGAGATGGAATCAAATGGAAAGCGAATTGACCATCACGGTCATGAACTCTCCTGGCACACAGCCCCAGTGATTTGGGGAGAGAGTGGGACAAATGGTCAACATGCCTTTCATCAATGGCTGCATCAGGGCACCGACATTATCCCTGTCGATTTTTTGCTCGCCCGGGAGACCGTGGAAGAGGATCAAGAGGGACAACTGCTATTGATCGCCAATGGCTTAGCACAAGCGGAGGCACTGGCTTTTGGCGAAGCGCATCCGGACCCCCACCGGAACATGCCGGGGAATCGACCCAGCACACTGATCGGCATTGAGCGACTCGACCCCCAGAACCTTGGGGCCCTCATCGCACTCTACGAGCACAAGACTATGACCCAAGGTGCGATCTGGGGCATTAATAGCTTCGATCAGTTTGGCGTGGAACTTGGAAAGCGATTGTGTCACGCACTCCTGCCAACATTTCAGGATCCAAATCACAGCAATGCATCCGCGTTTTCATCGAGCACCCAGGCCTGGGTCGAATGGATGCGGAACACCGACTGACTGCGTCGCGCTAAGTTGTCTGTGCCATCGGGTTCGGTCGTGTTGCCACGTACACACCATAACTGGCGATGACAAAGCCGAAGATGTCCAACCCAGTTAAGGTTTCATCTAAGATGGCCCAACTGATCAACGCAGCCACTGGTGGTACCAAGAAAAACAGTGCCGATGTTTTCGAGGCAGAATTGTGTGCAATCAGGTACATCAAAATTGTGAAGGCACCAAACGACACTGCGAATACCTGCCATCCCATGGCCACAACCAAGGGTAGGGTCGGCTCAAGTTTCGGTGGGTGTTCAAACATCCCCATCAGCGTCACATGAAAGAGCAAGGCCGCTGCCGCTTGATAACCATTACTGGTCGCTAACGGAAGCTTCCCGGTCAACGTTTTCTGCCACAGCGTGCCTGAGGTCACAGCCAACAATGCGATCACTGCTGAGACCAACCCCATCGTTGGCAAGCTTGTACCCACATCGAACCCAAGAACACACGCTGTTCCGCTAAATCCGATCGCAAGGCCCATCCACTGTCGCCGTGAGACAGCTTCAGACAACAATGGGCCCGCTAATGCGCTCGTCAGTAGTGGTTGTAAGGAGACAATTAACGCGGTAATGCCAGCGGGTAGCCCATTCATGACCGCATAAAACACACCGGCCAAATACACGCCATGAAACAGAATTCCTGTACCCACAGCCTCGCCGACCGAACGGAGTGGCGCCCGTTGCCACTCTCTTCGCCAAGTCATCACTAGAAAAAATCCGAGCGTGACGAATAAGAATCGAAATGCGAGGGCAGCAAAAGGCGTCGCATCCACCACGATCACTTTACCGGTGACAAAGGCCGAGGCCCAAAGCAACACGAAGATGAGCGGGAAAAAGGTAATGATGGACATCAATGGTCTCGAAAATTCGCTAAGTTGGGGATTTACTCCACCGTGACGCTTTTCGCTAAGTTACGTGGCTGATCGACATCAGTTCCACGCAAGACAGCGACATGGTAGCTCAAGAGCTGTAAGGGCACCGTAAAGACAATCGACGCAATGCGTGGCGGGACAGCCGGCAATACGCAGGTCCGCGCCGACTCGTGCAGGGTCACCGCATGATCGGCAAATACGATTAACTGGCCACCTCGAGCACGAACCTCAGACAAGTTCGATTGCAACTTCTCAATCAAAGCATCATTCGGTGCGACAGCAACCACGGGCATGGATTCATCCACCAATGCCAAGGGGCCATGTTTTAGCTCCCCTGCGGGATATGCTTCGGCGTGAATATAGGACAGCTCCTTCAACTTCAGGGCACCTTCCATCGCAATCGGATTCATGGTCCCTCGCCCTAAAAATAGCGTGTGCTGCTTGTCGACAAAAAGCTCAGCCATTGAGGCCACCACGGCCTCGCTTGCCAATGCCTGGCCGAGTAAGTCTGGCAGTTTTTGTAAATCTGAGACTAAACCTGCCTCATCAAAGCCAGCCACCCCTTTTGCCTTCGCAAGCAACCCAGCCAGAACCAGCAATACTGTCAACTGTGTGGTGAAGGCTTTTGTACTCGCCACGCCAATTTCAGGGCCCGCATCCGTCAACAGCGCCAAGTCCGTCTCGCGAATCAGGCTGGATGTCGCAACATTACAGACCGCTAGCGTCGCCAAGACATGTTGACGATCGAGATGACGCAACGCCGCCAAAACATCAGCCGTTTCCCCAGACTGAGAAATGGCAATCCATAGGGTCTTGGGTAATGTGACGACGTCGCGATAGCGGTATTCACTGGCGATCTCAACTTGGCATGGAATCCCAACCAAACTCTCAATCCAATATCTGGCCACTAAGCCCGCGTGATAGCTCGTGCCACACGCAACGATCTGAACCGCAGCAACCTCCGCCAATAACGCATCACTGTCGGGACCTAACACCCCTGATAGCAACTGAGTCTTCCCAAGCTTTGACCGCAGACTGTCTTGCACCGCCCGTGGCTGCTCATGAATCTCTTTGGCCATGAAGTGACGATAGCCGCCTTTACTGACCGCTTCTGCGCCAAGTGTTGATTGCTTGGTAGGTCGGTCAACTGACTCACCACTCGACGTCCACAGCGAGACAGACTCACGACGAACAACCCCCCAATCGCCTTCATCAAGATAGATGAAGCGATCAGTCACATGCGTCAGTGCGAGTTGATCAGAGCCTACAAAGTGCTCCCCAAGCCCAACACCAATCACAAGTGGAGAGCCTTCACGCGCAACATACAGACTCTCTGGTGTGGTCTGATCAATCACACACAACGCGTAAGCACCCTGAATCCGATCAAGTACCCCCCGAAATAGCGCGGGCATTGGTAACCCCGTGGCGGCTAGGTGTGCCAAAAGGTGGGCAACAACCTCTGTATCGGTATCTGAGGTGAAGACATAGCCCGCACTTTGCAATTCTTCACGCAGCGCGCCGTGGTTTTCGATAATGCCGTTGTGAACGACAGCAAACCGCTCACCAGACATGTGAGGATGCGCATTGGCTTCACTTGGCACACCATGAGTCGCCCAGCGCGTATGCGCAATGCCAATCCTTGCAGTGTTCGGTGTCAGTTTATGCTCAAGCTCTGCAACCTTCCCTTGTGCGCGAAGTCGGCTAATCTGCGTGCCCTTCAAGGTTGCGATCCCCGCTGAGTCATAGCCTCGATACTCAAGTCGCTTTAGACCCTCAATCAAAATCGCCTGTACTGAGCGCTCTGAGATAGCACCAACGATTCCACACATGGCTAAGGCGTCCTTGTCTTTTTCGGCCGTTGATACTGCAGTTTCTCGACTTGTCGACTACGACCGATTGCAAGTGCGCCCGCGGAAACGTCACGCGTCAGCACTGAGCCCGCCGCGGTTGTCGCTCCAGCCCCTAGAACAATTGGTGCAACTAAGCTGGTGTTTGACCCAATAAACACGTCATCACCAATCGTTGTCTGATGCTTCGAGGCGCCATCATAATTACAGGTGATGGTCCCCGCCCCAATATTCACATGATCACCAACGGTCACATCACCAAGATAGGACAGGTGGTTGAGTTTAGAGCCGGTGCCAATCACTGCATTTTTTGTCTCCACGAAATTACCGATGTGGGTCTCGGGAGCAAGTTGTGTTCCAGGTCTCAACCGGGCAAATGGACCAATCGTCGCGGAGGCGCCAATAATCGCGGACTCAATGACGGAGTAGGGCTTGACCGCAACCCCGGTTTCAATCTGTACATCAGACAGATGCGACCCCATGCCAAGACGGACATCCGAACCAATCTCAACGTCATGAAGCCAGACATTTGGCTCGATCACTGTATCAGCACCGATGCGTATGTCACCGGAACAGAAAACAGACGCCGGATCAATTAGCGTCACACCAGCACGCATCAATGCTTCCCGAGCGCACTCTTGGTAGCGCCGCTCAAGGTCTGCAAGTTGTGCGCGATCATTGACCCCCAAGACGCATTCAAGAGGCCCACTGACTGTCTCAACTGGATATCCGTGGTGGCGAGCTAAGCCGACGCAGTCTGTCAAATAATACTCGCCTTGCATGTTTTCATTCGCCAACAACGGCAAGAGCGTGGCAAAGACAGTTGCAGGGCCCGCATAAAGGCCACTATTGATTTCTGAGATTTTACGCTCTTCCGGTGTCGCATCACGCTCTTCGACGATCCCGGTCATTTGCCCCTGAGCATCACGCACAATCCGTCCATAGCCGACGGGCCTTGCAACCTCGGCAGTCAGCACAGTCAGCGCCTGTCGACCCGACTCGACCAAGCCCTGTAAGGTCTCAGCAGTCACTAGAGGGACATCGCCGTATAACACAACAACGGTGCCTTCCTCAGGTAAGTCTTGAAGCCCGCATCGCAATGCATGACCGGTACCGAGCTGGTCATGCTGGTGAACGACCCGGACGCCCATCGGGAGGATGTGGGGATCAACCTGATCGGAGCCATGGCCCGTCACAACAGTGATGGTGCCATGATCAGATTCCAGAAGCCTCTGGGCTTGAGAGATTACGTGCGAGATCAGCGTTCGACCGCCGATCTTGTGGAGCACTTTGGGTATTTTTGAAGCCATCCGGCTGCCTTTTCCGGCAGCCAGGATGATGATGTTAAGCACGACGGCGCCGCAGCTGTTCGATGACACGTAACCGTGCCACAGCTTCTGCCAGCTCAACAGACGCTCTTGAATAGTCAAAATCGGCTTGCTGTTCGGTCAACAAACGACGGGCTTCTTCCTTCGCTTGAATGACAGCGGCTTCGTCGATTGACTCCGCACGCTCCGCTGTATCTGCCAAAATCGTGACTTGTGATGGGATGACTTCAAGGAAGCCCCCTGTCACAAAGAACAGAGTCTCTTCGCCATCTTCAAGAATCAGTCGCACTGGGCCTGGTTTTAGTGCAGTGATTAAAGGTGCGTGCCCAGGAGTAATCCCAAGATCACCTAATTCACCGGCAGCAATCGCCATCTGAATCGTCCCTTCATACAGGGACTCTTCAGCAGAGACCACATGGCACTTCATTGTACTCATGAGGAAACTCCTTAAAGCTTCTTCGCTTTCTCAACCGCTTCATCAATGCCGCCGACCATGTAGAAGGCCTGTTCCGGCAAGTGATCGAATTCACCTTCCAGAATCCCGCGGAATCCACGAATCGTTTCCTTCAAAGATACATACTTGCCTGGCGATCCAGTGAAGACTTCTGCCACAAAGAATGGCTGAGACAAGAAGCGTTCGATTTTCCGCGCACGAGAGACGGTCAATTTGTCCTCTTCCGACAGCTCGTCCATCCCCAAAATGGCAATGATGTCTTTCAATTCTTTGTAACGCTGCAAAACAGACTGGACGCCACGCGCACACTCGTAGTGCTCTTCACCGATGACCAGAGGGTCAAGCTGCCGACTGGTCGAGTCCAACGGATCCACCGCCGGATAAATCCCGAGTGCGGCAATCTGACGGCTCAAAACGACGGTCGCATCCAAGTGCGCAAAGGTTGTTGCAGGAGAGGGGTCAGTCAAGTCATCGGCAGGCACATAAACCGCCTGAATTGACGTGATCGAACCCGTTTTTGTAGAAGTGATTCGCTCTTGAAGCACACCCATCTCTTCAGCCAATGTCGGCTGATAACCCACTGCAGAAGGCATCCGGCCCAACAAGGCAGACACTTCTGTTCCAGCCAAGGTATACCGGTAAATGTTGTCCACAAACAACAACACGTCGCGACCTTCGTCCCGGAAATACTCAGCCATCGTCAGGCCAGTCAACGCAACGCGTAACCGGTTTCCTGGGGGCTCGTTCATCTGACCATAGACCAATGACACTTTGTCGAGAACGTTGGACTCAGTCATCTCGTGGTAGAAGTCGTTCCCCTCACGAGTCCGCTCTCCAACGCCCGCAAACACGGAATATCCAGAGTGCTCAATCGCAATGTTCCGGATCAACTCCATCATGTTGACCGTCTTGCCCACACCGGCGCCGCCGAACAAGCCGACTTTTCCGCCCTTCGCAAAAGGAGCAACTAAATCAATCACCTTGATGCCTGTTTCAAGCAGTTCAGTGCTCGATGATTGATCTGCAAACGTCGGTGCAGTCCGGTGAATTGGCATGCGCGCTTGCTCGCCAATATCACCCTTTTCGTCGATTGGATTTCCGAGGACGTCCATAATCCGGCCCAATGTTTCTTTTCCGACTGGAACAGAAATAGCCGCGTTGGTGTTTTCGACCGTCAAACCACGCGAAAGCCCTTCTGTGGACCCCATCGCAATCGTACGAACAATTCCGTCACCTAATTGCTGCTGAACTTCCAATACGATTGGTTTGCCATTGACATTTAAGGCGTCATAAACCTGAGGTACAGCGTCACGTGGGAACTCCACATCAATAACCGCACCGATGATTTGGACAATTTTCCCGCTACTCATCGCTACTCTCCTAAACTAATTCGTCCGTTACAGTGCCGCGGCACCGCCCACAATTTCTGAAATCTCTTGGGTAATCGCTGCCTGACGCGCTTTGTTGTAAACCAACTCAAGCTCATGAATCAGATCGCCGGCATTGTCTGTCGCCGCCTTCATCGCCACCATCCGAGCAGCCTGTTCACACGCCAAATTTTCAACAACTGATTGGTACACCAAAGACTCGATATACCGAACTAACAATGCATCAAGAACAGTTTGCGCATTTGGCTCGTAGATGTAATCCCAATGTTTTCCAAGCTGTTCAACAGGATTTGCCTCTTTCGGAAGTGGCAGTAACTGCTGGGTAATTGGACTTTGCGTCATGGTGTTTACAAAGCGGTTGTACACCACGTAGATACGATCAATGGTGCCCTCTTCATAGGCATCTACCATCACTTTGACGCTACCAATTAAGTCCGCCACGCTCGGCTGATCGCCAACTTGGTTGGCCACAGCCACGACATTTCCGCCAAAACTCTTAAAGAAGCCCACGGCCTTAGAACCAATCACCGCAAGGTCAACTTCAACCTGATTTGCATGATGGGCGCCCATATCACGCACGACCTGCTTAAACAGATTGGCGTTTAAGCCACCACACAACCCTCGGTCGGTCGACACCACGATATAACCAACTCGACGCACTTCACGTTCAGTAAGAAACAAGTGATTGTGCTCTGGGTTGGCATAGGCCAAGTGACCAATAACTTCCAAAATACGATCTGCATATGGACGGGTTGCGCCCATCCGCTCCTGTGCCTTGCGCATTTTAGAGGCCGCAACCAGCTGCATCGCACTCGTAATCTTTTGCGTATTACGAATACTGCCGATCTGGGTACGAATCTCCTTACCAACTGCCATAGGATTTGCCCCTTCGCCTCAGCCTCAGTAGGTATGCGATGACTTAAACGTCGTTACCACTGCATCCAACTTGGCAGCAATCCCATCGTTGTAATCGCCAGAAGCATTGATCTCGGCTCGCAGCGCGTCATGCTCGTTTCTGAAATACGCAAGCAAAGCGCTCTCGAACGCAACCACCTTGTTGACTGGAACATCATCTAGGTGGCCTTCGTTTGCCACATAGAGCACCAATCCCATGTCAGCCACAGACTGAGGGCTGTACTGCTTCTGCTTCATCAATTCAGTCACGCGTTGACCGTGCTCGAGTTGCTTACGTGTCGCGTCATCAAGGTCAGACGCAAACTGAGCGAATGCCGCGAGTTCACGATACTGCGCCAACGCCAAACGAATACCGCCGCCTAGCTTCTTCACGATCTTGGTTTGCGCTGCACCACCGACTCGAGACACGGAAATCCCAGCATTCATCGCAGGCCGAATGCCTGAGTTGAACAAGTTTGTTTCCAAGAAAATCTGGCCGTCGGTGATTGAAATCACGTTCGTTGGAACGAACGCAGACACGTCACCGGCTTGCGTTTCAATAATTGGCAGTGCCGTTAGAGAGCCTGTTTGGCCCTTCACTTTGCCATTGGTGTAGGCTTCAACGTAATCTGCATTAACGCGCGCAGCCCGCTCTAAGAGGCGAGAATGCAAGTAAAACACGTCGCCAGGGTACGCTTCTCGTCCCGGTGGACGACGGAGCAGCAAAGAAATCTGACGATAGGCCACCGCTTGCTTTGACAAATCGTCGTAGACAATCAGTGCGTCTTCACCATTATCGCGGAAATATTCACCCATCGTGCATCCAGAGAATGGAGCAAGGAACTGCATTGACGCTGGATCAGCAGCACCTGCGACCACAACGATTGTGTGATCCATCGCGCCATGTTCTTCCAACTTACGGACAACCGACGCAATCGACGATTGCTTCTGGCCAATGGCCACGTAAATACACTTAATTCCGGTATCTTTCTGGTTAATGATCGCATCGATCGCAACGGCAGTTTTACCCGTTTGACGGTCGCCAATGATCAGCTCGCGCTGACCTCGTCCGACTGGAACCATCGCATCAATCGCCTTAAGTCCAGTTTGAACCGGCTGATCAACCGATTTCCGCGCAATCACCCCTGGCGCTACCTTTTCAATCGGCTGTGTGCCATCGGCCGCAATGTCACCTTTTCCGTCAATTGGATTACCAAGCGCATCAACGACGCGGCCCAACAAACCAGTCCCGACAGGAACCTCAAGGATACGACCTGTACACCGAGCGGTTTGGCCTTCGGCCAAGCCTTTATACTCACCCAGAACGACCGCACCGACAGAATCGCGTTCAAGGTTGAGGGCCATTCCGAAGACACCGCCTTCGAATTCGATCATCTCACCGTACATCACGTCGGCTAGACCATAGACACGCACAATACCGTCAGAAACTGAGACGATTGTGCCTTCATTTTTCGCAGTAACAGCAAGATCAACGTTGCCGATTCGCTGCTTGATCAGTTCGCTGATCTCGGAAGGATTCAATTGATCCATGGAAAGTTCCTTTCAAATTCTCTGTAAGCGTTAAGCCGTTAGGGCCATAGCAAGCTTGCTGAGCCGGCCCCTCACTGTGGCATCAATCACAATGTCTCTCGATCGAATCTCGAACCCACCCAGCACAGATGGGTCAACGGCAGCCTCAATGCGAATCTCTTGGCCTTCGAACCGAGCCTTTAATTTGTCGGTCAACATTTGCCGTTCCGCATCAGTCAGCTCAAACGCCGTCGATAGTGTGACATCCATGACTTTGCGTTCGCGTGAGACCAGAAGCTGATATTCGTGCGAAATCGCAGAGAGCGCCAAAAAGCGGTTGTAATGAGCGAGAGCGCCAATGAATTGGTTTGTTCCCTCAAGGGCCACATCTTTCAGTAAATCGATCAATGTGTCGGCTTTTACATCCGTGGAAATCGCTGGGTTCTTTAAAAACTCAGAAAGCCCAGTATCCGCAACCAGCAACGCCGCCTTCTGCAAAAACTGCAACCATTGAGACACTTGCCCCACTGACTCTGCATATTGATAAGCTGCCTTCGCGTAGGGACGAGCGATCGTGGTGAGTTCTGCCATGATCTATCCCCTTAGAGCTGCTCAGCCAAATCAGCCAACAATTTGCTATGAGCCGCTTTGTCAACAGACGCCCCAAGTATCCGTTCGGCACCAACTAAGGCTAGGGAGGCAACTTCACCACGCAAAGATTCCCGGGCTTGCGCGACGTCTTGCGCGATTTGTGCACTACTAGACGCCATAATTTTTTCAGCTTCAAGGCGTGCCTTGTCTTGTGCTTCTTCAACGATCTGATTGGCGCGCCGATTCGCTTGCTCAATCATCTCAGTGATTTGCGCACGCGCCTGTTGCAACTCTTGCTCAACTTGAGCACGCGCATCCTCAAGTGATCGCGCAGCACGATCAGCAGCATCTAAACCTTCGGCGATTTTTTTCTGGCGCTCCGCCATGGCTGCGGTAATCGGCGGCCAGACAAACTTCATACAAAACCAGACAAAAATCAGGAATGCGATTAGCTGACCAACGAGTGTCAGATTTAGGTTCACAGCTGTACCTCTTCTTGGTGACTCAATCGTTCAACAATCTTGAACCAATCTCGATTACAACTGGGCAACAAACGGGTTCGCGAAGGTAAAGAACAACGCCAAACCAACACCAATCATGGTTACCGCGTCCAAGAGACCCGCAACGATGAACATTTTTGTCTGCAGCATCGGAACCATCTCAGGCTGACGAGCAGCACCTTCAAGGAATTTCCCACCAAGAATCCCAAATCCGATCGCTGTTCCGAGGGCGCCCATACCAATGAGGATCGCAACTCCGATAACAGTCATTCCAACTACAGTTTCCATGTTTCCTCCAATCGAGAAAGTAAGTTTAAGTTATAAAATCAGAATCTTAGTGATGCTCATGGGCCATTGATAGATAACAAATGGTCAGCATCATAAAAATAAATGCCTGCAAGATAATCACAAAAATATGGAATATCGCCCAAGGCACCGACAACACCCATTGCAGATAGAACGGTAGCAATGCAATCAGGAGGAAAATCAGTTCACCTGCGTACATGTTTCCGAACAAACGCAAGGCCAACGAGATGGGCTTTGCAATCAAGCCAACGCCTTCAAGCAAAAAATTGAAGGGAAGAAGCCATTTTCCAAAGGGCTGAAGTGTCAACTCACCAATGAACCCTGCCGCACCCTTAATCTTGAGGGAGTAAAAAATGATCAGAACGAATACACCAAGCGCCATACCCAAGGTGGCGTTCAAATCAGTTGTCGGCACGATTTTCATGTACTCAACGCCAGCCGCCTTAAACAGCGCTGGGACAAAGTCAATTGGCAGGAGCTTCACAAGATTCATCATGAAGATCCAACCGAAAATAGTGAGTGCTAATGGCGCAATGAGCGCGCTTTTACCGTGGAAAGATTCCCTGACCGAGTTGTCAACGAAATCGACTACGGCTTCCACCGCATTCAGAATACCACTCGGTACTCCTGACGTTGCCCGCTTCGCGCCCAAGTAAAAAATAATGGAAAATACGATCCCAAGCGCAAACGACCAGCCAACGGTATCAACATGAATGGCCATAAAGCCCATTTCTGTCGCTTCTTGCCCGCCATGAGCAAATGACCATCCATTTTCCGGGTGGTATCCAAACGTCAAATTTGTGAGGTGGTGCCGAATATACTCTGTTGCTGTCGGATTTTCAGACGCCATTACATTTCCCAAATTACCTTAAGTGACGGGCGTTCATCAGAAACGGCACCACCACTTGCCCCAAAATTACAGTACTCATAAACCCAGCAATAACCGTTACCGACGGAAATTGTTGGCTCATTAATACTGCCGAAACCAATGCTCCTGCGACGACTAGCTTCAGCGCTTCGCCGACAAAAAAATAGCCCAGAATCTTTCTCGCACTCCGGGCGCCCTGGGCTCGAAACGCCCAAATACCAAAAATCGATTGGGGAACGACGGCCGAAATACAACCCATGCTAAACGCAAAAGTCACCTGCGTTGTATGCAACAGCACATCGATGACGGACACCACCACGAGCCAGCCGATCTGTAAGACCAAACCCTGAACTGCAATGTTTTTGTCACCACCCATCGAATCGCCGCCGAGTATAGGGAGTCTTAAGAGCGGGATCAATGACAACTATCGGGTAATCCACTAAAGGTCATGATTCACCCTTTATTCTTAAGTTTGGCAATGATCCCGTCTAAAATTTCAAGCGAATCATAGGCAATCACAATTTGCCCTTTACCCCCAGATTTTGGCTTGATCTTCACAGATGCTCCCAAGCGATCTGACAGTTTGGTTTCAAGTCTTTCAACATCCGGATCAACGGGATTGTCTCGCGGCGCCATTGGCCCAGCTAATAATCGCTTTACTAGAGCCTCTGTCTGCCGCACTGACAGTGTTTTATCAATGACTTCTTGCGCGGCTTTAACCTGCTGCATTTCTGGCAACGGCAGTAGTGCACGCGCATGGCCCATATCCAGCTCACCATTATCTAATGCCAGTTGTACCGTATCAGCGAGGTTAAGAAGTCTTAATAGATTTGCAATATTCGAACGGGACATGCTGGTCATTTGTGCAAGTCGTGCTTGATCCATTCCGAACTCATCACGCATTTTGGCGAGCGCCCGGGCTTGTTCAATGGCACTTAGATCTTCCCGTTGAACGTTTTCAACCAGTGCTAAGCCTGCCGCAGTCCGGTCATCAAGCTCGCGGACAATCACAGGAATCATTTGAATGTTCGCGTTGATCGCTGCGCGCCAACGCCGCTCGCCAGCAATTAACTCAAACCCAGTGGTTGAGGGACGCACAAGGAGCGGCTGCATAACGCCATGTTCCCGGATAGATTGGGTTAATTCATCCAATTCAACATCAGAAAAAACCATCCGTGGCTGGTAAGGACTCGGTGTAATCGTCTCGGTGGGCACTTCCCGAAATCCCGCTGTCGTTATCCGTGTCTCCGATTGATCTGTTTTGAACACAGCATCTACGGTGGATTTATCAAGACCTAGCAGCGGGTTAAAGCCTAACCCACGTTTCTTTTGAATCATGCGGCTTCCTTCGTTCTCAGTCGTTGGCGCAACTCAGCAGCAAGTGCCAGATAAGAAAGGGCTCCTTTTGACAAACGATCATAACGTAACACTGGCAAACCATAACTTGGTGCTTCTGCGAGTCTCACATTTCTAGGAATCACTGTCTTAAACACTTTATCGCCAAAAAATTGTTCAAGTTGTTGAGAGACCTGTCGGGTCAAGCTCGTTCTGGGGTCGTACATCGTGCGTAATACCCCATCAATCACAAGTGCCGAATTGTGTGTTGCACGAACTTGTTCAATGGTTTGCATCAGGGCAGCAACACCCTCAAGTGCATAGAATTCGCATTGCATCGGAATAATGACGCTATGTGCCGCAACCAGCCCATTAATCGTCAACATACTCAATGCCGGTGGGCAATCAATCAATACAAAATCATACACTTCCAGGTGCGGATCGATCATCTGCTTGAGACGAAACGCCGCTCTCGTTTGATTGACTAGTCCAACCTCTGCCTCAGTTAACTGAATGTCTGATGGCAATAAATCGTAACCCGCTTCTGTTCGCCGAAGACAAGTGTCAGCAAATGAACTTTCACCGAGCAATAACCCGCGGACATCCGCTTGAATTTGATGTTTGTCGACGCCACTCCCGCTTGTTGCGTTGCCTTGTGGATCAAAATCAATCACCAACACGCGGTACCCTGTCTCCACAAGTGTGGCACCAAGATTGACGCAGGTCGTGGTTTTACCCACGCCGCCTTTTTGATTTGTAATTGCTATGACACGTGTCACGCGCTGTATCCCGTTACCTTCGCGATCACTCGCATTTCTGGTATCACATGATGAACTGGCGTAATTTCCACACTTGCAGTCGGAAATTTCGACCTCGCTTCATGCACTTCATCAGTCACGCTTTGGCTTTTCATCGCATAGAGCGCGCCAGAAGAGGCGAGCAGTCTCGCTGTTTGACTCATCATAGCATCGAGCCGAGAAAAGGCGCGCGCAGTAATTTGCGAGAAACGCTGAGACGC
This sequence comes from Gammaproteobacteria bacterium, assembly GCA_009922705.1. GTDB lineage: Bacteria > Pseudomonadota > Gammaproteobacteria > Pseudomonadales > Litorivicinaceae > HIMB30. The sequence continues at coordinate 10,041 of RFUY01000005.1, read as the reverse complement.
AATATTCTCTACCCGGACAGGCATCACTTGAACATTTGTCAGCTTCAGCTGACCAATCAGATGCGTTGCAAAAGCAAGCTTTTTCGTATTTGAGTCACACAAGATGACTTGTAGCGCCGGACACACAATCGCCAATGGTAACCCCGGAAATCCAGGCCCTGTCCCAATGTCGAGTAATTCAGAGTGCTGATTTAAATCAGTTTGTAATAATGTTAACGAATCAATGATTTGATAATCAACAACCGCTTGTTCAGTCAGAAACGCACTTAAATTTATTTTTCGATTCCACTTCAAGTGCTCATCGATAACTTTCTCAAGCTTATCAACTTGTTCCGCACGCATTAAAAGATTCATTTGTGACAAACGTTTTTGAAGCTCTGTCACGGTTATATTGCTAATGATGTTTGATCAATGACTTGGCGTCTCTTTAAGTGAACCAGCAATAAACTTACAGCAGCCGGGGTCACTCCTGAAATTCGACTTGCTTGAGCTAATGTTTCTGGTTTTACGGAGCTAAGTTTTTGGCGAACCTCATTAGACAATCCTTTTATTTTTTCATAGTCAAGATCACTTGGGATTTTTACATTTTCATTTTTCTTTAATTTGGCAATCTCTTGCGATTGTCGATCTATATAGCCTGAATACTTGACCTCTATTTCAATCTGATTCGCGATTTCACTCTCAATTTCGGTCAATTCGCTGAAAACATCTTGCAAATCAGAAAATCCAAGTTCCGGTCGTTTCAATAAGTCATGCGCAGAGGCTTCCCGCGTAAGAGGTGCCGTCAGTCGATCTCCTATTCGCAAGATTGCATCAGCATTGGGTTGAACCCAGAGTGTTGATAATCGCTTCGTTTCACGTGAAATCGCCTCACGCTTTTTACAAAACTGAACCCATCGCCCTTCGGACACAAGCCCAAGATTATAGGCCTTCTCTGTCAAGCGTTGATCTGCATTGTCCTCACGTAACATCAACCGATACTCGGCACGAGATGTAAACATGCGATACGGTTCTTGCGTCCCTAGTGTGATCAAATCATCCACCATGACGCCCAAATACCCTTCGTCACGACCAACACACCAAGGGTCTTTCTCGAGCACTTTGAGTGCTGCATTAGCACCCGCTAATAACCCTTGTGCGCCAGCCTCCTCGTATCCGGTCGTACCGTTAATTTGACCAGCAAGATACAAATTAGAAATAAGCTTTGTTTCTAAGGTATTTTTTAATCCACGAGGATCGAAGTAATCATATTCAATCGCATATCCAGGTCTTGTGATAATGGCATTTTCACACCCTTCCAGTGATCGAATAATGTCAAGCTGAACTTCGTAAGGTAATGAAGTTGAAACCCCGTTAGGGTAAAATTCGTTTGATGTCAGACCTTCGGGTTCTAAAAAGACTTGATGTGTTGGCTTATCTGAAAACCGAACAATTTTATCCTCAATCGATGGACAATAGCGAGGCCCAACACCTTCAATAACACCAGAGTACATTGGGCTTAAATGTAAATTTTCTAAAATTACATCAGCTGTTTTTTGCGTGGTGCGAGATAAATAGCATGGAATTTGCTCTGGGTGTTCATATCCAACACTCATGGTAGACAAATAGGGTGTTGGCGTATCCCCATACTGAATTGGCAACGTACTTAAATTCACAGTGCGTCGATCAATTCTTGGTGGTGTACCCGTTTTTAAACGACCTATTTTAAATGGGTAATTTCGTAATGATTGAGACAGCTTATCTGCTGGAGGATCGCCCGCACGGCCGCCAGGTTGTTGGTTTAATCCAATGTGAATTTGCCCAGCTAAGAATGTGCCCGCTGTCAAAACCACGCAGGTACCATACAGCGCTAAACCCATGGCAAGACGAACGCCAAGACAGACGTCATTTTCAATGATGAGGTCAGTCACTGGTTGTTGGAAGACAGTGAGATTTGGTGTGTTCTCAATGGCTGTTCGCATATGAGAACGATAGAGAACACGATCTGCTTGAGCACGCGTTGCGCGGACAGCAGGTCCTTTTCTTTGATTCAGTACCCGAAACTGGATTCCAGCGAGATCAGTGATTGTTGCCATTAAGCCATCACATGCGTCGATTTCCCGAACAAGATGACTTTTTCCAATCCCTCCAATGGCGGGATTACATGACATCTGTCCGATCGTCTCAATGGAATGTGTAATTAATAACGTGTTACATCCAAGACGTGCTGAAGCATGTGCTGCTTCACAGCCTGCATGTCCCGCACCGACGATCAGTACATCAAAGTGTTGTGTGTAATCCATATATGACTAAGTACTTTTTAAGAAAGAAGATTATTGAGGTTGTATATATTAAGGACTCTTGTGAGTGGGGAAAAGCAATTTTTTTTATTCTTTTTCAAAGTGTTAAGTCAAGTGTTTTGCTGTGTACGATGGGGCAGTTTACCCTTGTAGAAAGAGGTACAACGTGTGCGTGAAAGACTTGTTTATCCACAGCGTAAGTTATCCACGGTTAACGCATGGCCGAATGAGGTGGGTTACGCAGCTATTTTCCAATGCAAAATGTGGAGAAAATCTGTCCGAGTAAATCATCTGAGTGGAATGTGCCCGTCATTTCTTGAAGAGCGAAATGGCTCAGTCTTAGCTCTTCAGCGATGACATCGAGATAATCCAAGTGGCATGGGATCGAGTGTGCAGCTTCAAGGTGCTCAATTGCATTGGACAATTGATATATGTGACGTTCTCGCGCGATAAAGGGTGTGACGTATTCTTGGTCAAGGCCAATGATTTGCTTGATCTGTTGTAGCAGATCGGTGATCCCTGCACGTGTCTGCGCTGAAATTTGGCATAGCGGATGGTTGGTTTTGTTTACAGCCGGTGTGGCATCTAGGTCGAGCTTGTTTTGGACAAGAAGAATCGGAAGATGCGTGATGTCATCACTTGAGATCAGGTTCTCGATCCAAGCATCATCAATGATTCGACATTGGTGATCAAACAGACACATGACAATGTCGGCATCGCGTGTTGCTTGAAGGGCACGACGAATGCCTTCTGATTCGATGACATCAGTTGTGGCTCTGATGCCGGCTGTATCCACAAAAAGAATTTGTAACCCGTCTAGATTTAACGTGTGTTGAATAAGGTCGCGCGTCGTGCCCGGCACGTCAGTGACGATCGCGACAGCCTGTTGTGCTAAGCAGTTTAACAGCGAACTTTTCCCTGCATTCGGAGGCCCCAGTAATACGATTTTCAACCCGGAATTCAAAATTAGCCCCTGGCGAGCAGAGTGTTGAAGACTCTGAGCGTTGTTGAGTGCGGTTTCAATCTGAGACCCTAGGGTTTGAAGTTCGGCAGGCGCGATATCCTCATCTGGAAAATCTAAATGCGCTTCGATATGGACGCGCAGCGCGATGATCTCGTCCACTAGACGTTCAATAGAATTGGAAAACAGACCATTTAGCGATTGATTGGCCGCTCGGACGGCTTGCAGCGTCGTCGCATGAATTAGATCACTGATGGCTTCGGCTTGAATCAGGTCGATTTTGCCGTTTAAGAACGCGCGTTCACTAAATTGTCCGGGGTTTGCTGGAACTGCACCAAGCCTCAAGCATTCATGGATAACGGCTTGAGACACCACCGAGCCACCATGGCCCTGAAATTCGCACACATGCTCGCCAGTGAAGCTGTGTGGTCCGGGAAATGCGATAAAAAGACCTGTATCGATCTGCTTGGCGTTTTCATCGTAAATGGTCCCTAGCGTCGCTGTTCTTGGCGTCAAGGATCGACGACACAAGGTTTCAGCAATTTCTATGGCCTTTGGCCCAGATAATCGAATGACACTAATCGCGCCAGTTCCTGGCGCGGAAGCAAGTGCTACGATCGTGTCATCGTAGATCATTACGTGGTGGCATGGGATTTTTCAATCGCGCGTGTGATGACCCACTGTTGTGCGATCGACAACACGTTATTGACTACCCAGTACAGAACGAGTCCTGATGGGAACCACAGGAAAAAGAAGGTGAAGGCAACAGGCATATATTTCATGATTTTTGCCTGCATTGGATCTGGGGGTGCTGGGTTTAAGCTCTGTTGAATGAACATAGACACGCCCATCAACAGCGGAAGAATGAAAAATGGATCTTTGACACTTAGATCGTCGATCCATAGAAATAGGGGCGCTTGTCTAAGTTCAACAGATTCCATGAGTACCCAGTAAAGAGCCAGGAATACAGGCATTTGAACTAAAATTGGTAAACAGCCACCGAGCGGATTGATTTTTTCTCGCTTGTAGAGGTCCATCATTTCCTTTGACATGCGCTGTTTATCGTCACCATAAAGCTCTCGCAGTCGCGTGATTTCTGGTGTGAATTTCCGCATTTTGGCCATTGATCGATAGGCTGCTGCACTAAGCTGAAAGAATGCACCTTTCACAAGAATTGTGACGAGTACAATGGCAAGACCCCAGTTTCCAACATAGGACTGGATGAATTTCAAAAGCCAAAAGAGCGGTTGAGCAATAAACCAAAGCCATCCGTAATCAACAACCAGTTCAAGCCCTGGCGATAGGAGTTCTAGAGCATCTTGATCTTTTGGTCCGGCATAAAATTGCGAACTCACTGTTGCATTGCTGTTTGGAGCGATAGTGAGATCTGGACTAATGATGCTCCCAATATTATGTCCCGCGGAATTCCGACGAAATGAGAATGTATGTGTTTGTTCCGGATTTGGGATCCATGCCGTTGTGAAATAATGCTGCAGCAATGCGAGGTGCCCACCAGGAATCGAGACCGATTTGAGATCAGCATTGAGTTCACGCGCTGCCTGTTGTGATTCAAAATCCGAGAAAGAAATTTTTCGATATCGTTCCTGTGTGGTTCGGACTGCGAATCCTAAGAAAGCTTGCATTCCCATCGAGCTTTGTTGCGAGGGGTCTCCAGAATCATCTCGTTTGATTTGTGTGAATGGCGTCATGACAAGCGGAGTTGCTGTACGGTTCGACACCGTATGGTCAACCCGAATTACGTAGCTATTTGGATCAAAGACATAAATTTTTTCAATACGCGCTGATTCCGTCTCTGCGGTGAGTCTGACTTCTGTGACCGCATCTAGGACACGCACAAGTGTGTTTGCAGTCGAATACGTTGGCCGCCCCGCCTCTGAGGCGTCTGGGCCATCAGCACCCACTAGACCACTCTGAGCGACATAGACGCGTTCTACAGACTCCAATAGGGGGAGAGGTTGATCAGGTTGGTCGACCGTTTGTGGGTAGTTAGGAAGTTGTAACTCCACAATGTCACCACCGTTTAAATCAATGGTGACAATTTGATTGGGTGTTTCGACCCGAACAAGGTTCGTTCTGTCGAGGTTCGTTGTTGGCAATGCAATTGTATTTTGAGAGGAGGGTGCGGCGACACTGCCTGATGGAAGGTCTGCGACTGTTGTGTCTGTTGCTGACGCGTTTGTTGCGCTGTTTTGCGAACTAAGTGTGGCAACCGGCTGCTGGGTCGTTTCTGAGGTAAATTCAGTCCAACGTAGCACTAGTGTGTACGTAATCAGTGCCAGAATAACGATGAGGCCAGTGCGCTGAATATCCATTAATTTGAACCTGTTTGTTTTCCTTTTTCCGGTACTGGGTCATATCCACCTGAGCAACCAGGATGGCACCGTAGTAACCGTCGCGCTGAAAGCCAGCACCCTTTTATTACACCATATTGCTGTAACGCCTCTATCGCATATTCCGAACATGTTGGGGTGAACCGACAAGAGGGTGGCAATAGCGGCGACACAAAGTACCGGTACAGTCGAATGATCGCAATGATTGGTGCGCTAAAGATGCGACGAAGAGTGTTCATTCCGCTTCCGAGCTAACTTTTCGAGGGCGGTATCGGTGACGTGACTGAACGTTGGCGTAAACAGCTCGTTTGGCGATTGTCGCGCGACGACCACGATATCAAGACCAGTCAATCCTGAGATTCGTCTGGCTGATTCGCGAAAGCACCGCCTAAACCGGTTACGTGTCACGGCAAGCTTTAGCTTTTTTTTACTGGTGACGAAACCAATTCGGGTCAAGGTAGACTGGTTTTGACACGCCAAAACAAGAAAATCCCGACTGCTCACACGCACATCGGGATTGGCGAACACAAAATCGAATTCCTTTCGGGACGGCAGTGACTGAACTGCCACAGCAACGCTCTCGATTAGGCAGTAAGACGCTTCCGGCCTTTCGCGCGGCGTCGTGCAATGACTAAACGGCCATTTTTCGTAGCCATGCGAGCGCGGAATCCGTGAGTACGAGCGCGCTTGATGGCGCTAGGTTGAAACGTACGTTTCATGACTGAACTTCCTACTGATTCAAATTCGGGGCGCGAAGGATATCGCTTACTGCAAATCAAGGCAAATAGTTTGTGTAAGAGAGCACTTTGTGCGTAATTTTCGGATGTGGATAAACAAGAACTTAGTGAAAAAGTGAGGGTTTTCGGCACCTACAATCTATCCACTTACGCACAGCACACAAGTTATCCACAGATTCACTAAAAAACGGATTTATTGTTTTTAAATCAGTGTCTTAGCATTAATGCAAAAGTTTCTTCTTGACCTGGGCCGGGGCAATTGTGCATAACTTACACCCAGTTAAAGAGGGGAAAGCGCAATTGAGTTGGATAACTTGTGTTGAGCAATTGTCGGGTGAACTGACAGTTGAGCAGCTGAATACATGGATCCGGCCTCTGCAAGCAGAGATGAAGTCGCATCATTTGCGAATTTTTGCCCCGAACCGTTTTGTGAAAGACTGGGTTGCTGGTCGTTACTTGGATCGGATTCAACAATTGATTAACGACGCGGAAGGGCGTGCGGTTCGAATCGATTTACTTGTTGGCTCCCTGAGTGAAGGGGGCCCCGCGCCTGGGGATTCTGGCACTCGGCCTGCGGCGGATCCTCCGCAAGCGCGGAGCCGGTCACTTCCCGTGATTGTGACTGACTCTTCCTCAGAGCGAGAGCCTGTGGAGGTTGAGGGTTCGACTAAGCATGGAGATCGGCTAAATACTGAGTTTCGGTTTGATACCTTTGTTGAGGGGAAATCAAATCAGCTGGCGCGTGCGGCTGCACAACGTGTCTCGGAAAAGCCAGGTACTGAGTACAATCCGCTCTTCTTATATGGAGATACTGGGCTCGGTAAAACGCATCTGATGCATGCTGTTGGGAACCATGTTCGGGCTCGAAATCCAAACGCCAAAATTATCTACGTGCATTCAGAACGGTTTGTCGCAGACATGGTGAAGGCCTTGCAGCTCAATGCCATCGCTGATTTTAAGCGTGTTTACCGGAACGTTGATGCGTTGCTTATTGACGATATTCAGTTCTTTGCCGGTAAAGAAAAGTCTCAAGAAGAATTTTTTCATACCTTCAACAGTCTTCTAGAGGGCGGCCAGCAAATCATTTTGACGTCTGATCGTTATCCAAAAGAAATCGACAACATGGAGGATCGGCTTAAATCCCGATTTGGCTGGGGTCTTACCGTTCGCCTAGAGCCTCCTGAGCTTGAGACGCGCGTGGCTATTTTGATCAATAAGGCTGCACAATCAGGCGTCGACTTAAAGCGAGATTGCGCATTTTTTATTGCTCAAAAAGTACGCAGCAATGTGCGAGACCTGGAGGGTGCGTTAAAACGCGTGCTGGCCAATGCGCACTTCTTTGGACAGCCCATCACTCAAGAATTTGTGAGAGAGACGCTGCGAGATTTGATTGCTGTCCATGATCGCCAAATTAGTGTCGATAATATACAGCGGATGGTTTCAGACTATTTTAAGGTGAAAATCTCTGATCTTCTGTCAAAACGGCGTAATCGATCTGTGGCGCGACCACGACAGGTCGCCATGGCGTTGTGTAAGGAATTGACGGATCATTCATTACCAGAAATCGGCGATGCCTTCGGGGGACGAGATCACACGACGGTATTGCACGCGTGTCGAAAAATCAAAGAGCTGTGCGACAGCGATCTGACGATTCGAGATGACTACCAAAATCTACTGAAAGCGCTGACAGGATAAGGACACACTATGGAATTCTCGGTATCTCGAGAACAACTACTCGAAAAAACGCAAACGGCCGCTTCTGTTGTTGAGCGCAAGCAAACAATGGCAATTTTGGCCAATATTCTTGTCGAGGTTGATGCCACTGGTGCGGTTTTAACGGGGACCGATTTGGACACCGAGATCTCGACGCGTATGGAGTTGGTTGAAGTTGGCTCTGGCGGTGCGATTACAGTGCCTGGGCGAAAGTTACTCGATATAGCCAAAGCGTTACCCGAAGGCGCAGTCGTGCAGATGAAGCAGGAGGGTGCGCACTTACAGATCACGTCAGGCCGTTCACGATTTAAGCTCACGACACTGCCCGCTCAAGATTATCCGCGTCTTGAAGCGCGAGGCGATCTAACGTCGGTTCAATTAGCCAAAGAGCCCTTACAAGATGCCATTTCGAAGACGCAGTTTGCGATGGCGCAACAGGATGTCCGTTACTATCTCAATGGAATGTTATTTTCGATCGGTGGCGGTGATTTCAGAACAGTGGCTACGGATGGCCATCGGCTCAGTTTGTATCAAACACCACTCGAAGGCGGATCCTCGGAGCCGGTCTCATTAATTGTGCCAAGAAAGGCGGTTCTTGAGTTGGTTCGTTTGCTCAATGGTGTCAAGGACACGGTCGAATTGGCCTTTTCGTCCAGTCATTTCCGCGTCAGTGCCAGTGGGTTTGTATTTACAAGTGTCCTGATTGACGGGCGGTTTCCGGATTATGAGCGCGTCGTTCCGCAAGGTGGAGACCATGTCGTGCGCGCTGATCGCAAGCGCTTACGGGAAGTGCTCCAGCGGGCCTCAATTCTGTCGAGCGAGCAATATCGGGGTGTTCGCTTGCGGTTAAGTCATGGTCAGCTTGATGTCATGGCAAATAATGCTGAGCAAGAGGAAGCCCAGGAATCACTTGAAGTCGAGTTTGTTGGTCAAGATGGATTTGAAATCGGCTTCAACGTTGGGTATCTCCTCGATGTTCTTGCGACTGTAGATACAGAATTGGTTGAAATTCGTTTTGGCGACTCTAATCGCTCTGCATTGATGCTTGGTGTTGGTGATGAGTGTGGTCGTTATGTTGTGATGCCGATGCGCCTATAGGGCTCTGGGCACATTGATTTCGACCCTCCAAATTCAAAATTTACGCGTCCTCAGAGATGTTTCGTTAGAATTTGGTCCTGGCGTGTCCGCGCTTATTGGCGATAACGGGGCTGGCAAGACTTCGGTTCTCGAGGCGATCTCGCTGTTGTCCACTGGTCGAAGTTTCGTGTCCACGAAGCCTAGAGCCCTGATTCACACTGAGGCCAGTGCGTTGGTGGTGTTTGGGCGTTTTGGGGGCGCTGAGCCGAGCCATCGAGGAGCCATTCAGCTTGATCGTCAGGGAGAGCGGCGAATTCGCTTAGACGGTCAAACAGCCCGGACCCAAGCGGAGATTAGTCGGTTATTGCCAACGTTGGTTCTTGCGCCATCAGCTCAGGACTTGATGTTGGGGCCGCCACTGATTCGGCGACGCTTGATGGACTGGGGTTCCTTCTATGTGATGGGGCTCGATACCCAGCAATATGCGGGCTTTCGACGCGCACTTCTTCAGCGCAATATGCTCCTTCGAAGTGGTACACTATCGCATGATGACGATGCGGCTTGGTGTGCACAGCTTGCGCAGTACGGACAGCGAATTGATGAAGGCCGTGCAGCTTTTGTGCAGCGATACATTCCGCATCTCATCAAGAGCCTAGAGGCCTTGGCATTTCCCTTTGACGTTGATGTTGTTTATCGAAGAGGATGGTCTGATGACAGCGTGCTCGCGGATGCGCTAATCAAATCCAGGGCGCGAGATCTCAGGTACCGCGCAACACACGTTGGTCCTCAAAGGGCTGATTTAGAATTTGTAATTGATGGGCAACCGGTTGTTGACCGCTTGAGTCGGGGGCAACTTAAGACACTGAACGTCGCGTGCGTGCTGGCACAGATGGAGGCGCTCATTGAGGAAACGGAGAATCAAC
>RFUY01000040.1 GCA_009922705.1 Gammaproteobacteria bacterium | reverse complement strand
CCCCATCCGGCCAGCGCCAATCAAGCCAATTGTCGTGGTTGTCTTCATAGGACCCTCGCGTCTGTTATTTTTGACCGCCTAACGGTACACAAAAATCGGAAAGCTCGATCGAAATGAAATGGTTGCACACCCAAACCGGACCGATATTTGTGCGACGGGGGAAGCGTTCCACAATACCCTGGGAGGAGCTCATCATGATTCAAATAACACCGCTCACAGACGCTATTGGTGCGCGCATCGAAGGCATCGATCTAAGTCAACCAGTTTCAGAGGCTGTCCAACAGCAGATCCGTGACGCCTTTTTGGAATACGCCGTCTTGCTGTTTCCGGCACAGCAGATCACGCATGAACAACAACTTGCCGCAGCACGAATCTTCGGCGAGCAAGGCCAACTGCATCGGCCGCGTGAATTCCAGCCGAAAGCGTACGATGCCTTACCGCCTGGGATCATGATGATCTCAAATATCCGGGAAGATGGTGTTCCAATCGGCTCTTTACCCGATGGGGAGATGATGTTCCACCACGACATGATTCACCGGGAAATTCCAGATAAGGCGACTCTTTTGTATGCAGTCGAAATCCCATCAGTGGGAGGCGATACCTGGTTTGCTAGCGGTTACGCAGCCTACGAAACTCTGCCTGACGCGTGGAAAACACGCTTAGACGGCTTACGTGCCAGTCATTTGTATCACTATGGATCCACTAAGAAAGGGGATGACAAAGGGACTCCAGCCTTTGGAGCCTGTACTCATCCGGTTGTGCGGACAAACCATGAAACAGGACGTAAAAGTCTCTACGTCAACCGGTTGATGACCGACAGCATCGAAGGACTCGATCCAGCCGAAAGCGACGAAATCCTTCAGTTTTTGTTCGACCACTCCGAACAAGATCAGTTTGTGTACAAGCATCAGTGGACAATCGGCGATCTACTGGTCTGGGATAACCGCTGCTCGATGCATGCACGCACTGATTTTCCTGGCGGCGAACGGCGGCTGCTCTACCGGACAACCGTTCTTGACACTCAACGACCAATGTAAGGAATCAACATGGGAAATTTGGACAATCGCGTCGTCATTGTGACCGGCGGCGCAGGTGGCATCGGCATTGTTGCGAGCGAGCTGATGGCATCTCGGGGCGCACATGTGGTGATTGCAGAACTTGATGGGGCGCGCGCAGAGACTGCAGCCGCAGAGTTTCAAGCGAAAGGATTAAAGGCGACTGCGGTACAAACCGATGTTGCAGATCGCGCGAGCGTCGAAGCCATGGTTGCGCGCGTCAAGCAAGACTTGGGTCGGATTGATGGACTCGTCAACAATGCCGCCATGTTTTCTCGCGTCCCCATGTCTCGCGTTGACTCCTTAAGCATCAGCGAAGCCGAGTGGGACAAGATGATGCAAATCAATGTGAAGGGGGTTTGGAACGTGTGCAGTACTGTGGTGCCCGTCATGCGCGAGCAACAGTATGGCAAGATCGTCAACATCAGTTCGGGGACGGCACTAAAAGGGTCATCGTCACGGATCCACTATGTCACCTCCAAAGGCGCAGTGATTAGCTACACCAAATCGCTCGCGATGGAAGTGGGAGGGGACAACATCAATGTGAATTGCATTGCCCCAGGCAGCACGCTGTCGGAAGAAAATCCAACCGATTCAATTCTTGCTGCGCGGACACAAGCAGCCCAAGGACGTTGTCTGAAGCGCGTCCAATTACCTGCTGACTTAGCCGGTCCGATTGCCTTCTTTATCGGTCCAGACAGCGACTTCATCACCGGCCAAACACTGGTCGTTGACGGCGGCAGCTGCCTACACTAACCGGATTTGAGGGGTGGCGCAGTCCACCCCTCTTCTCGCAAAACGTCTATCGACTCTGCGCTTTCAGGCGTGCATCCAAACGCGGGAAGACACGACGTGCATTCCCTTCAAACAGCTTCGAGAGCTGCTGGTCAGACAACTCGAGCTCATCGATGTAGCGTTTGGTGTCGTCAAAATAGTGCCCGGTCTCCGGATCAATGCCACGTACAGCGCCCAACATCTCAGAGCCGAACAGCACATTATCCACACCAATGACATCGAGAAGTAACTCAACACCAGGCTTATGGTACACACAGGTATCAAAGAACACGTTTTTCATCACATGCCCAGATAACTCCGGTTGATTGAGCATCTGTGCGAGACCCCGATAACGACCCCAATGATACGGAACTGCCCCCCCACCATGCGGAATAATTAACCGTAACGTGGGGAAACGACTAAACAGATCACCTTGGATCAGCTGCATAAATGCCGTGGTATCGCCATTGATATAGTGGGCACCCGTGGTGTGATGTGCTGGATGACAAGACCCAGAGACGTGAATCATCGCGGGCACGTCCAGTTCAACCATGGCCTCATACAGAGGGAACCAATAGGGATCCGTGAGTGCAGGTGATTTCCAGTGTCCACCTGAGGGGTCTGGGTTCAAGTTACACCCCACAAAACCCAATTCCTCGACGCAGCGACGCAGCTCAGCAACAGCTGCATCGACCGGATGACCTGCTTCTTGAGGGAGCTGGCAGCCAGGTGCAAAGTTTTCAGGAAACAACGTGCACGCGCGATGAATCAAATCATTCGAGGCATGCGCCCAACGAATCGAGGTTTGTAGATCCGCTTGGTGTTGCCCCATTGCCGACGCCTTGGGTGAGAAAATAGTCAAATCCCCACCACGCTCCAGAATCAGCTTTAATTGATTATTCGCAATCGAATCAATGATTTCATCATCGGAAATCGTCTCTAATGTCGCCGCATCTGTTGGCTTTCCTGCCGCAAACAACGCCAACTGCTCATCACGGAACGCTTGCAGCTTTTGCGATGCCGTCGTGTAGTGTCCATGACAATCAATAATCATGTCCTGCTCCTTAAACTGTTTGGTTCGTAGATTTCTGGTAGTCCGCATACGTGGTGTACGTCAGACCCTTCTTCAGCAGTCGCTCACGCATGTTGTTCAGGTCAAGCCCAAGGGTCCCTTCACGATAAGTCGCCCGAATCCCAGCTTCCTTTTCCTCCCGAGCCTCTGAGAGCTCCGCGACTTCAGTCAGGCGATGACGCTCAACCACCACCACACCATCATCATCTGCCACGATGAGATCACCGGGACGCACAAGCTGACCGGCGCACACCAGCGGAAGGTTCACATCCCCCAAGGTTTCCTTGACAGTTCCTTGGGCAGCAATGCACCGACTGAACACGGGAAGACCCATCTGGCGTAAATCAGCGAGATCGCGCACCCCCGAATCAATCACCAGACCGGCAATGCCGCGCGCCATCATCAGAGTGGCCAGCAAATCACCGAAATATCCGCACTCAGCGCGAGACTCAACGCCCACCACCATGACATCACCTGGCTGACACTGTTCCATCGCGACATGAATCATGGTGTTATCCCCCGGCGTACAGGAGGCAGTCACCGCGCGACCAACCAGTTTCAGTCCGTTGGCGATTGGACGCATCTCAGGATGCATCAGCCCAAGACGACCCTGTGCTTCGTGGACGGTCGCGACACCGAGCGGACGATAGCGAGCAATGATCTCCTCAGAGATAGTGGGAATATCAGTGACAACAATTGGCATATAACGACTCCATCAACTCACGGTAAACATTAAAATTGCTAGGACGCCACAACAGCATCGAGTGCCTCGTAGTCCAAATTGACCCCAATGGCGACAATGGTCGACTCACCAGATGGCCAGGTCGCAGACTCGAGTGGCTCCACAGAGACCTGCCCCCGAATCCCTTGCAGGACCATCGGGACAGGCTCATCGTCAAAGGACAGCACACCCTTAATCCGCAGCAGTCGGTCCCCCTGCGCCACAATCCAAGCCTCAAGGGCGGCACTAAATAACTCAGTGCGCAGTGGGGTGGTCGTCCGCGCCAAGTGCGTACTGACGCCATGGGTCGTGGCCGACACAGGATGATGCCCAGCACAGGCCTCCCCCGGCGCATGCACGTGCCCACAGGGCGCAAGCTTGGCCTGCAACTCCTGAATTCGGCTGTGATCGCCGTAATCCATTGCCGATCCCAAATGATTCATGGTCACTTCCGTCACCTCAATCCGGTGTTGTTGCGCCCAAGGGTTGAGCTGTGAGAGGCGCTCAGAGATCGCATCGAGTGTCTCCAGAGTCACCCGGGAGGCTCGATTAAGCAGGAGCGTAGAGGCATACACCACTTGGTCTATGGCATTGTCTCGCTCGCTGAGATCGGCCAATGCATGCGAACACTCGACAACGGTGACCACTCGCTCAACCCGAAATCCCCGGGTCAGCCAGGCATTTGCCTCAAACACGGCCAAGAGTTCAGAAGGCGCGCTGATCCCACTCGTCTCAATCCACACGGAGGTCATCTGAGGCTGGGCTGCAACGGCGGTTTTAAGCGTTGTCACGAACTCATCCCGCACTGAGCAACACACGCAACCACCGCCCAGTTCAATCACCTCTTGATCGCCCTGGTTTAGGATCTGTTGATCAATGGACAAATCGCCAAAGTCATTGACGACGACAAGCGCATCACGCAAGGCGCCAGCGCGAATCAGTTGCTGGATGAGCGTGGTCTTTCCCGCGCCAAGAAACCCTGTAACAAAGGTGACAGGAAAGACCACAGCATTTTATCCGTTCGGTAACAACGACACGTGAATCACATCATTGCTGATTTGCCCAGCCACCGCACGCACGGCGGTGTCCGCCTCTTCCAGCGGATAGGTATGGGTGGCGACTAACTCAAACGGGAAACGCTTCGACGCAAGCTGCGTCAATGCCAGTTCGCAAGACTCGTAGTTGTGTCCGCGCGCACTTTTGAAGGTCACATACTTCACAGTTGCCTTGCCGATCGGGAAATTCGGGAATTCAGCCAATTCACCTTGCAAGAGGATCGTTCCGCCTTTGCGCTTTAACGCCTCGATTCCAAGACTCACAGGGATAACACCCGCACCGGAGGTACAATCCAAGGACACATCAACGCCCTTGCCGCCCGTGATCTCCATGATCCGCTCTAGCGGATCTTCTTCAGACACGTTGATCACATGATCCGCGCCCAACTTTTTCGCGACTTCCAGACGCTTCACATCTTTTGCAGTCCCAGTGACGATGATGCAAGAGGCGCCCGCCTGCTTACAGGCTACCGTTTGCGCCATCCCTTGCTGTCCTGGTCCCTGGATCAGCACGCTCGAATCGTAACCGACTCCGCAGTCAAACAGCGCCCACTGAATCCCGTTCGCCATTGGGGTCACGATTCCAGCAATTTCTGGAGACAATCCCTGTGGAACCTTGTGAAGCACGGCATTCCAAGGGAGATACATGTATTCCGCGAAGCCACCAAACAAGTGCGGTGCTTTTTCGCATGAGGTATACCCATAGCGGATCGCTTCTGGGTTGTAGCGCCAATCAGTGCCCTGACAGTGGCGATACTCTCCTTTGTGGCACCATTCGCACTGCATGCAGGGCACATAATGCTCAACGAACACCACATCCCCTTCTTTCACGCCCTTGCGCTTCATGAAGGTTTTACCCGCCTTCGCAATCACACCAATGTTCTCATGCCCCATGATCACGTGTTCGTCCTTCTGGGGCTTTGAATAAATTTTCACATCGGTGCCACAGATGCCGGCCACTAAGATTTTCATCACCGCCCCATCATCAGGAACCTCCGGCATTGGATATTCTTTCATTTCCATCACCGATGGCGCTGTGCGCACCATTGCTTTGACCATTTCGACCATGTGGAGAACTCCCTGACTAATTAAGACGATAATTCGTAAACGTGAAGTGTAACAATCGAGATGATTCGAGCTATATCCAATTCGGAACCGCAGGCATCTCAAGATGGTTCAACCAAAAACTCGCCACAGCGCTCGGACCTTGGAATCATCCAAACCATGAGAACTCGGGCAATGTGGATCGCTGAAGTGGACCGACTGGATCGTCTGACCCACTCCCGGTTCAACTTAAACGAGTCAGTCAACGTGTTGATTGAAGAACATCGCTGCCGGGAACCGGGGTTCCCTCCGAAAATGGTTCGGATTCAGTTTGTGTTGGATGACATTCCGCATCAACTGACGGTGTTCAAGCCGGTTGAGCAGGTCACGCTGGCGGATTATCCGCCTGCGTGGTTGCTGATCAGCCTTCAACAGGTTGACGCCATCGGGTGCAGTTGTTGTTAAGAATAAGGAGAATGGGATGGTCGCGCTAAAGGCGGTCTCGCGGACACAAGGCGCGAATGCGCAGATTAAATCAGGAGAGCTCAGCCCTCAGGGGTATACATTGCAGTTCGAGGAATGGCCGGTCTTGGTCAAAGCATTTCGTGCCATGGTGCGCGAGCAGGCCTTTGATGTTGCAGAGATGGCTTTAACGACCTATATCTGCGCGCGCCAACACGGTGTCCCAATCATCGGTCTCCCGATTTTCCTACTGCGTGGCTTCCATCACGACAAAATTTCGGTCCTCGCTGACGGCCCAATCCAGACACCGGCAGATCTCAATGGAACCGCGATTGGAGTGAACCGAGGCTATACCGTCACCACTGGTGTCTGGGCGCGAACACTCTTAGATCGCCTCGGAGTCGATCTCGAGAGCGTGTCTTGGCAACGCTCTGGCGATGAGCATGTGGAGGCCTATCAGGCCCCATCAAATGTGACCAATATTCCCGACGGGGAAACGCTTGAAGCAATGCTTTTGGATGGACGTTTGGCCGCTGTTGCAGGGATGGCGCCCGAGGAATTTAAGTCCGGGCGGATGCGGTCTCTGATTCAACAACCACCCGAGGCCCGAGCGATAGAAGCTGTTGAGCGCGAAGGTTTTTATCCGATCAATCACTTAATCGTTCTCAAAGAGTCTGTCGTCGAACTCTATCCAGATCTTCCCAACGCGCTGTTCGATTGCTTTGTGGCACAAAAACAACGGTACTTGAGTGAGCTCCCGACGCGGGATCCTGCGACCTTCGATGAGACAGATCAGCGCAACGCCACGCTGCTGGCACGGGGGATTGATCCGCTCCCGTATGGCGTCGAGCCTAATCTACAGGTGCTCAACGCGTTGATCCAATCCGGTCTACGCCAGCACATCCTCAAACCAACCTCCGGGTGGCACGACTACTTCGTCGCGTCAACACTCGACCGGACAGGCTGAGTGTAGACAGTCACCGCACCGGAACACCCCGTGCGGTGACTAAACGTCTAGCCTGCATAGAACTGATCAAATGCACCAAAGATACGGTCTCGCGTCTGCTCCGCGACTGGGTCAGTGATCAACGTGCATCCCGGCAAACACTCAGCAACAAAATGTCCTGCAGAGCGCGCGTGACTCTCATCATCGCCAGGAATTACAAGACGAGGACCTTGCATCTGCATCAAGGCTTCAGGGCCTGGACCCGCTGCAGAGTCGGTCATAAACAACGCATTCAACGAGCCCGACACCAGGGCTTGATACCGAGCGAGCTCCATCCCAGACATCGCCTCACGCAACTGCGGATCGACGCGTAATGCGCTACCCCATGGGCCAAGTAACGCATCTTTCGCGAAACCTACATCAGACGCGAGCGCGCGGCTAACCAGCGCCTCAATCCCCTGCGCTGCGACCCAATTCAGGTGCTCTGTAAACCGACCGACATTTCGCATTCGATAGCGTGCACCGCCCACAGGCCAGATGAGATTCGTCGACAGCGTCCGATCTGGATACTGCAGTGCAAACTGAGCAGCAGGCGCGCACCCAAGGCATCCGCCGATCACATGTACTCGATCAAATCCGAGTGCAGTCGCAAGTTCAGCTCCTTGCCTCGCCATCGACTCCCAACTGAGCAGCTCGAGGCGACCACCAGAGCGTCCGCATTCTCTGCGATCAAACTCAATGCATGTGAAGTGCTCAGTGAAGTAATCCATGATCCCGATGCGCTGATACAACCCTAACCCAGACCATTTGGCGTAGGTCGCATCAAAGCCCCCGGGGGAGAACATCAACAAGGCCGGCCCAGAGCCCTCGACCCGATAGTGGGTTCGGATGCCATCAACCTCGATAAACTCCACGGCTCAACTCCCCTTCTTCGGCACGGCAATGCCGCCTTTAATTTGGCGCCCTGCACGCACATCCGCAATCAACTCATCAATCGCCGCCTTTGCGATCTGCGCCACATAGGCGTAGGTCTCTGGCGGGTTCTCCAAATATTTGGTGCCGTAGCCAATCGCCGCGTGCATCATGCGAATACGCCCGTCAAGCCAAGGGCCACCGCCCATCCCACCAATGACTGGAATCGACACCGCTTCAGTCACAGCAGCGCCCACCACAGGTCCGGAGTTGGTCAAATCAATCATGGCAGCGCCAGCCGCTTCCATCGCTTTGGCTTCCTCAACCATTTGCGCGACCATGGCATCTGGCACGATCACGTCAGGTTGCTGTAGATCACTCAGGGAAAACCCGTATTTTGTTGCCGCCTGTGGGCTCAAGCCCATTTGTGCAAACACTGGAATCCCTGCTTGCGTAACCGCCTGAACGGCTTCAGGAAATTCAGGTGCGGCGTCAATCTTCACTAAGTCTGCGCCTGCTTCTTTGACCAGACGAACAGCCGCTGCCACGCCTGCCTCAACACTCACTTGCACAGGACCAAACGGAATATCCACACACACGAGCGCTTTCGGGGCGCCACGACGCACAGCGCGTGCGGCGACCATCAACTCTTCAAGCGTGATTTCTAAGGTGTTCGACTGACCCCACAGGTTGATTCCCACAGAGTCCCCAACGATCAGTAAATCTGCGCCTGCTTGGTCTGCAATCGCAGCCATTTCCGCATCCCAAACCACAATACCTACTGATTTTTCGCCGCGCGTCTTCATGGCTTGGAGACGGTTGACGGTCATTTTTTGTGCACCCATTGGGACCTCTCAATAAAAACGGTCGTAAAACACTTGATCCGCCGGGATCTTCATTTCCCGAATCATTCCTTCCATCGCCGCACCCATCAGCGGTGGGCCTGCAAAATACACATCCATACCGGTCAACGCATCGCCATGCTGCGACTTCACCAAATCATGCACGAAGCCTTTGAAATGCGCTCCAGTGTCTCCGGAGTCACTGAGGGCTGCCGCGTACCGCATCCAGTCACCGTAGCCATCGAGTGGTGCTAAAAAGGATTCTCCGGCGAGATCGATTAAGCCCCGACCACCGTAATAGAAGAAGACGCGCTCTCCAGCGCGTGGTGCCGCGGCTGCAGCGCGGGCAATGGACACCATCGGCGATAACCCTGAGCCACCGGCGACTAACACCACATCACGACCGCGGAAGCCGCGGAAATAACCTCGTCCATAGGGGCCACTCAAGCGCACCTGTTGTCCAACCTTGACGTCGTCAAAGAGAGTCACAGACGCTTTGCCATTCGGTACCTTTTTAATCTGGAAATCCCAACGCCCAGGCTCTGCGCCGGTATTACACATGGAATACGCGCGATCGCCGGGCACACCAGGCAACTCGATCAGCGCATACTGCCCTGCCGTGAATGGCTGGTTCGCCTCAGTTTCGAACCGAAACTCATAAATATCGTGAGTGACCGGGACGACCTCGGTCAGAGTTGCTGGAAAGGTACTTGGCTGATGCAAGGGCGCGTAGTCTGGAAAGAACCGCACCTTGATGGTGACATCGGACGCGGGCTTGCACTGACAGGCCAGATGACGGTTCCGTGCCGCATCCTTCTCAGTCAAAATAGATGGCGTTCCGTGAGGGTAAGCAATCTCTCCCTCGACCAACTCAAACCGACAATTCCCGCAGGACCCGGAGCCACATTCGTAGGGAAACCCGAGCCCCTCACCTAACGCTGCACGTAGGATGTAATCATCCCCGCACTCAAACGACGTCTCTGACCCCTGAACTGAAATTTTCACAGACTCTCCTCATGTGTATTAGGTGCCATCCCATGATTTTGGAACAACAATGACTTCACCGTGACCGGCACCGTACGAGACGGCAACCGAATCCGGCCCAGATCCACAAACTCAAAAGCGCGGAAGACTAACCCATCAAGCACCAAAATGGGGCGCACAACGCCTAACTCATCCGCCAGGATGCGTCCCACACTCTGCGCCAAATCACGATCAAACAACAAATACAACGGCCGCTCTGGATCTGCCCATTGGTTGATATGATCCTGAATCCCCTCGCACAAGCCACGCAACGCCGGATAATCAAAATATCCATCCCAAGACATTGCGATCGCGCACTCGCTGTAGTTCACCAAATCGAACTGTGCTTCCGCTGCGTCCAAGAGTGCGCAGACTGTCGCGCGGGTTGCCGTCCCCGCAGAGACACGCACACTAATGACTGGAAGATTCCGACGTGGGAGCAATGCGCCCGGATTCGAAATGTGCCCGGTGTTTCCACTGACTTGGATGTTGAACTCACTCGCGCCTAATGCGGTCGCCCGAATCCCCTGATCGGCAGGCGCGACAGGCGCCGGCAAAGCGCCGGCATCGATGGCCTGGCGGAGTGCCTGTCCAAGCGCCAAGCCAATATCACCATGCCCGGTTTGTTCAGGCTCCCGAATGTACTCAGACACGCCCCCAGAGAATACAATCGCATCGATCGGGGCCGACAGATCTAAGGGGTCGGTCAACCAATTTGCTTCAGGCACTGGCTGGCCCGCCAAGACCTCAATCACCATGCGTGCCATGTCTGCGGCGATCTGTGCCATCAGCGCAGCATCAACATGCACCCCGACATCCAGGGTGATCCCAACCCGTCGGGCAATCTCGATCAAGCGGGGCTCCAAACGCAGGATTTTACCGTCGGCATCGACGACGAGTAGGCGACCACCCACATGAAAAGCCGCGCTGGCCACCACATGCCCGGCGTCAATCAAGGCCAATTTGGTCGTTCCGCCACCAATGTCAACGTTCAGGACGCGTTGCCCCTGAGTCCCCGAGCGCTCAACCGCGCCAGAGCCATGAGCCGCTAGCACAGACTCCATGTGGTGTCCCGCACTGGCACTTAAAAACTCACCCCCCTTATGCGCGATCAAATGTGCAATCTGCTCCGAGTTGTCTCGCCGTAGGGCTTCCCCGGTGAGGAGAACAACACCGATATCAACGTCATAGGGCCGAAGATCTGCCTCGTTATAGGCAAAATCGATACACTCTCCAAGCGCACGAGGATCGATTTGGTTCCCATCAGCATAGGGTGTAAAAAATACGGGGGACTGATAAATCAGCCGCCGCTCGACCACCACATAGCGGCTACTGAGCGCCTCACCCTGGCGCTCAAGGTGGACTTGTGAGAACACGACTTGTGTACTGGACGAGCCAATATCGATGCCGACCGTCGACAAAAAGATATTGTCTTGTTGCCACAGGGGGTTGTCTTCCAGTGGGCTGTCATCGAACTCATCGTCGTGATCGTGATCGTAATGAACACCCGGCACATGCTGGTGTTGGCCGAACGTTCCAAAACT
Source organism: Gammaproteobacteria bacterium (assembly GCA_009922705.1). GTDB lineage: Bacteria > Pseudomonadota > Gammaproteobacteria > Pseudomonadales > Litorivicinaceae > HIMB30. Next base: position 690 of record RFUY01000040.1, on the reverse strand, counting down.
ATGATCATCTAGCGCATGTGACTCCGTCTGGGTCTGTTCTGGTGTGTCGGAATCCCGCTGGCTCATCAACTCTCGCCCCCATATCCATTCTGTTTTGATTTTGACGTGCTAAATCCGAATCCGAGCCTATTTCATTGCTACCATTTGCGCCAATGTGTGAGCGCACACTTTTCAGTCTTGCGGGGGAAGCCCGCTGAAATAAGAAGGACCAAACCATGAAAGATGCCATCGTCTCTGATGAACTGGCGAAGAAATTTGCGAAGGAAAAAGACACTCCCTACCTCCAGTGGATCCGCAAGGAAGGTTTGGACGTCATTGATGCGTTTTACATCCAAAACCTGAACACGGTTGAGCTGAAGCCGTGGGCACGGCGGGGTGGATTGGGCGTCTACATCAACCACGATGCATCACGCACCACCAATGACTGCTATGTGTGCGAAATTCCCGCAGGCGGCACGCTTGCTCCACAAAGCCAGTTGTTCGAAGAGACCATCATGATTCTCTCAGGGCACGGCAAAACCACGGTGAAGAATTTTGCAGGCGCTGAAGTGGAGTTCGAATGGGGACCCGGTGCACTGTTTGCAGTTCCATTGAACACCGTCCATCAACACTACAACCTGTCTGGAAAGGAACCTGCACGCTTCGTGTCGGTAACCAACGCACCCCCGATTATCAACACTTACGGGGATC
>RFUY01000039.1 GCA_009922705.1 Gammaproteobacteria bacterium | reverse complement strand
TTGTTGCGCCTTGGTTCCCGTGCAGTCAGTGGTGCTGCGTTTCAGCATGCATATGCCGCACTTAATGCTCCCTTCCATGAGGTTTCGATAGCCTCGGATCGTATTCGAGACCTCTACCAGTCGGACCTTATTTTGATGCGGCCTGACATGCACATCGTCTGGAGAGGCAATGCCATCCCAGAGAATTTGACAGAAATCGTTTCGCTCTCAACCGGCCATGGTCGTGGTGTTGAGCGACCCGAAGTACCCGCCCAATAACCAATAATCATAAGGAGCTCACGATGAGTCGCCCCAATAGTTTTCTCGATGCCAAACTGGACGAACTGGTAACGGCCAATCGTATCCTCGGAAACCAGCGTGTTTGCGATTCGTTTGGCCACGTCAGTATTCGCCACCCCGATTATGAGGATCGTTATTTCTTGTCGCGGTCACGCGCACCTGATCTGATCGATCGCGATGATTTGATTGAATTCGATCTTGAAGGGAATCCGTTGGAAGATCTTCGTGGCCGCGCACCCTATGCCGAGCGCTTCATTCATGGCGCCATCTACATGCACCGTCCAGATGTCCATTCTGTGGTCCACAACCACAGCATGAACGTCATCCCATTCGGTGTGACTGGAACGCAAATTCGCCCAATCCTGCACATGTGTGCGTCGATGGGCTGCGACGTACCAATTTGGGATTCGCGTGACAAGTTTGGCGATACCAACCTGCTGGTTCGCACCATGGATATGGGTCATGATCTTGCGAAAGCACTCGGTGATCGCCGTGCGGCATTGATGCGTGGTCACGGGTGTGTTGTTGTTGGGGAATCCCTGCGCTTGTCTGTGTTCGCGTCTGTTTATCTCGAGGTCAACGCAGAGATTCAAATCAAAGCGCACCAACTGGGTGGCGACAACATCACCTTCCTCAGCGAAGGCGAAGTGCAATCCATCATCGACACACGAACATCATTCACTGTCGAACGCGCTTGGGAACATTGGTCAACAAAAGCTAATCGACCCTACGCCATGGAGCCAAACCGCGCAGATTTCTAATCATTAGGCCGCATTGACGCCCCAGCCGACTAGCGGCTGAGGCGTTGACAGGCCACTCCATTGCATTCAAAAACCAAACGTCAGTTTCAAGCCAAGCAGTGTCATCAACCCTAATATCAAACGCTCAAACATGGGTTGCGAGATGTATTGCGTCATCCATGTGCCAAGGCGCATTCCGATCAGAATTGGAATTAACGCGAACGCTGACATCACAAACAAGGCATGGCTGATAAACCCTGATTGCACATAGAAAAATGCTTGCGCCGAACCAATCGCGATAAAGAACACGCTGACTGCGTAAATGAATTCATATTTTGGAAGTTTTAGTGCCATGAAATAGGTGAGTGTTACCGGTGCCGATAGACCAGTCATCCCACCCAAGACGCCTGACAGCACACCCGTCGGGAATGCAATGTTCGCCCCGCGTTCTGGAGACAGCGTCAACTCAATTCGGACCATGCGCAAGACCAAGTAGAGTAACAACAAAATGCCAAGTAGCTGCGCAATGATGGCCTTGTCAATTTGCACCAGTAGAGAGACACCAATACCCGTTCCCAGAATGGTCCCCAACGACATCAGTGCAGCCGTACCAGGTCGCGAAGCATGGGCACGGTACATCCAGAGCTGAACCATGTTCGGAAAAATACTTGGAAAAGCAACAAGGCCGACTGCGGTCGGGACATCCGTGACAAATGAAATCACAGGGATGGCCACAAACGGCATCCCAAGCCCAATGACACCTTTCACAAAACCACCTACGACAAACGCACCGATGATCCACCACAGCACACCCGGTGTGATGCCACTCTCGAGCAGAATTGTCGAAAAGAAACTGAAGTCCATAAGCCTGTTATACCTAGAGCAAACACATCTCCGGCTAACCGGCAGCGAGCGACGACGTGAAAGACATCAAGTCTATCGCCCTTTTTAACGCCAATCAGTGGTGCACCGGCGCAAAATCAGTGGCGATTACAGATCAAATCGGCTTGACTCAACCGTCGATTCCAGCGAGATCTCTGGCCATGTGGGTGGTCTCAAGTGCTGGCCCCCGATTATCATGACGTTGTCGATTTCTATTGAGAAGACGGCACACAACAATAATGATTTTGTAAGGAGACGACCATGACCTTCAAACGCCCATGGACCCGCGCTATTCTGGCAACTGGCTTGGCGCTCTCATTGAGCACTACGGCTTTTGCTGAGCGTACTGTACTTGGTGGTAACCCACCGGGGAGCTTATTTAACTCAATCTCGAATGCTCTGGCGACCGTCGTCACCAATAACTCATCACTGACCGTCGACGTCCTCCCACAAGGTGGAACGGTGTACTACCCAATGATGATCACCGGTGAGGTTGATTTTGGTCTCGTCAACCCATTCGATGCCGAAGCTGCGCAAAAAGGGATGCCACCTTACGGAGATAGTTTGACCAGCCAAGGATTCAAACTCTCAACCGTGCTGATTGGGAAATCGATCAACCTTTCATTTGTCACAACCAAAGACTCTGGGATCAACTCAATTAAGGACTTGAAAGGCAAGCGTGTGGTTGTCGAATATGGCGCGTTTGCGAGCTCATCAATTACGGCTGCTGCATTGTTAGCCTCTGCAGGCATGACGAAAGATGATGTGATTGCAGTCACGGTTGGAAGCTACCCACAGGGTGTGAAAGCAGTTCAGGAAGGGCGTGCCGACGCAGCCGTTGCCTCTCTTGGCAGTGGTGTTGTTCAAGAACTCGATGCAACGCGTGGTGCACGTATTCTATCGGTCGACAATACACCGGCTGCGGAAGCAGGTGCGCGTCAACACGGATCATCATGGGAAGTGTTGCCTGTAAAACCGGGTATTCCTGGTGTCGCTGAACCCATCCATGCACTTGGATGGGGTGTTCCAGTCCTCGCACGAGCCGATCTTGGCGATGACAAGGTGACCGAATTCCTGGACGCTGTCTGGAATAATCACGCTCAATTGCCCGGTGTATTTGGCTGGATGCGTGGCTGGACTCCCGATAAGTTCGTGAACAAAGCAACGAGCATTCCGTATCACCCCGCTGCGATTCAGTATTACAAGCAAAAGGGTGTTTGGACCCCAGAAATGGATAAGGTACAGGCTGCATTGCAGTGAACTTAGTTATTTCTGATGAGCGAGGCGCACGCGCGTCTCGCTTTTTTACATCGATCATTGCACTCGTATTACCCCTGGTTGCAATGATTTATGCGCTGAATATTCCAAGCCGACTGGGGTGGATGTTCTATCTTGAACAGTACTTAATTCTATTTAGCACACTGTGCTGCGCGTTCATCTTTGCCAGCGGCATGAATCAAAGTCATCTTTGGTTTAATCGTGCTGTCGATGGAACGCTACGCCTTCTGTTTACCCTCGCCTCCATCGGGCTAGGGGTCTATGCAACGATTCACTATGAATCGATCTTATTTTCTATCGGATTTATCACGCCTGATAAGGTGTTTATGGCCACTCTTGGCACGATATTACTGCTTGAAGCGCTTCGGCGCGTCACCGGGTACGCGCTATTGGTCCTCTGCATTGTCGCGATTTTAGGTCCCGCAGTACTGAGTTGGATATCAGATGGGGCCTGGATTCGACCCATCCGTCTTGATCGACTGACCACCCTCATCTTTTTTGGACAAGGTGGAATTCATGGTCTTCCGCTGCAAGTGGCCGCGACCGTGGTGGCCGTCTTTGTGATTTTTGGAAAATGCCTGATTGAGTCTGGTGGTGGCGATGCGATACAAACCCTTGCACGTCGGTTGGTCGGACAGTCTCAAGGTGGCGATAAAATCGCGATTACGGCAAGCGGCCTGTTTGGCAGTCTCTCAGGCAGTGCCTCTGCAAACGTCGCCACCACCGGGGTCATGACCATCCCACTGATGGTCTCTCAAGGGATCCCACCCTTTAGAGCCGCCGCAATCGAAGCGGTTGCATCCACTGGCGGTCTCATCCTTCCCCCGATTATGGCCGCCACCGGCTTTTTGATTGCAGAATATCTAACGATTCCCTACGCCGATGTCGCGGCAGCAGCACTCGTTCCCGCCCTCCTGTTTTATGCGAGCGTGTTGGTGTACTGCCATTTTGCAAATCGCAATTCAGCGGGGAGCGCAACCGACGAGAGTCCTGTGAGTTCAGACTCCATTACGCGTATTGTGATTCCATTTCTTGGCCCAATCGCACTCCTGATCATTTTCTTATTCGTTCTGTACCAAAGTGCTTCAGCCTCTGCCATCGCAGCCGCCGTTGGAGCTCTCCTGATTGGTTTATGGAATGGAAAGACACGCCACTGGCGGGTGTGGGTCCGAGTGCTGCACGACTCAACGCCTCAGATCGTCGAAATTGCCGTGATCTGTGCCTGTGCAGGAATCATTATGGGAGTTCTTGGCGCGACAGGTGTTGGGGCGAGTCTGTCACGCGTGATTTTATCTCTCGCTGACGGAAGCCTGCCGATACTCATTCTCATTTCAGCCGTTGCATGTATTGTTCTGGGAATGGGCGTCCCAGTGACCGCAACGTATGTGATTTTAATTGGGTTAATCGCTCCCGCCCTGGTTGGCTTTGGGATTCCTGATCTCGCAGCGCATCTCTTTGTCTTTTATTTTGGAACGCTCTCGTTTTTAACGCCACCGGTCTGCTTGAGTGTCTTTGTGGCCGCTAATTTAGCGCGATCCAAAATGACCCAAACAGCGCTCGAAGCCCTCAAAATCGCATTACCTGCCTATCTACTGCCCGTCGTCTTTCTGTATCAGCCTGCCCTGATTGGGTTAGGAACATGGGCTGAGATCCTTGGGTTCACGACAGCAACCGCGACGGGTTTACTGTTGGTTGCGTATGGGATTGGCTCGCAATCGAACAAAGCGATGACATCACGCAGTCATCTGTGGTCACGCATGGCGATACCACTGGGGAGTGCGGTGTTATTGGGCGTGCTGTCGCTTTAATTGCGCGGCACGCGCCATTTCAAGCGCAAGTCGGGTATATGCCGAGGCGTCCGCAACGCCCTGCCCGGCAATATCTAGGGCGCTACCATGGGCCACGGTCCCGAATAAGACATCAGCGCCAATGGACAACGCGATACTCGAGCGAGGTGCGATCGTCTTAACTGGGATGTGCCCTTGATCGTGGTACATAGCGACGATGCAATCGAAATCTTGCCGGTAAAAGAGTGCATCGGGCGAGATTGGTCCAACCACGTCAACGCCCTGCTCCTGACACTTTATCACCGCTGGCGCAATGATCTCCTGATCCTCAGTGCCGAATAATCCACCCTCTCCAGCATGCGGGTTTAGGCCACAGACCGCGATCCGCGGAGACGGCGTAAGCTGTTTAAAGAATCGATCAGCAACCTCGATCGTCGCAATCACGCGCGCCGGCGTAATCGCAGCCACTGCAGAGGCGAGGCTCTGATGCAGCGTGACATGGATCACCGCAAGATGACCCCCCATCATCAACAGCTGGATCGGACCTGCATCAGGACAGAGACGCGCAAGTAAGCTGGGATAGCCCGTAAACGGAATGCCCGCTGCATTCACGGAAGCCTCTGTGTGCGGTGCGGCGGCCACAGCATCAAAATCACCGGCTAAAACACCCTGCACAGCCAACTCCGCTGAGTGGTAGCACAACCGTCCTGCCTCTGATGTCGTTTGCCCAAAGACGATAGGTACCGGAACTTGGTACTCTGGACACTGAACGTGACAGTTGAACCCTAAGCCTTGCAGCGCATCCCCATCACAGCAGATTTGTCGATCTAAGAGACGACCAGTCGCCGTGATCACGGCCGGATCACCAATGACACACCATTCTACGGGCTGTGCTTGCACCGTCGGATCTAAGAGGGCCTTTAACACAATTTCTGGGCCAACGCCGGCAGGGTCGCCCATAGGCAGGGCGATGCGTGGTCGATCAGTCATAGTGGAATCGCCAGCAATGTATCAATAATGTCGTTGTCTAGGACAACCGTGCGATGCATGAATCGCACTCCATCATGCGCATATTCAACTCTGTCTTGATATTCACCCGTCGCAAATAAGATCGTCGGCTTTGTCTCGGTAATCCGATAGACCGCGAAGGGCGTGATGAACTGCATCTCGAGCCCCTGCCCTTTGATCCAAGTCTGCGACAGCACATGCCGATAGCGATGGGGTTCATATACGTTTACCGTAGAAATTGATGCAATGCGATCTCTTAACTGATCTTTAGTCAAGGCGTGCAACAACCCTAACGGTAATCCTTGCCGCTGGTTTTCAGCCGTCGTGATGTGATACTGCGCATACTCAGTGAACCCGGCCAACCAGCCGTCGAAATCAAGCGCATCAAGCGCCGCTGCGTTGGCTTGTATTAGTGATGCAACTGTGGATGGAACACTCATGCGATATCTTCTCCAAGGTGATCGCGGTATTGCTTCCAAAATCCGCGAATCGCGGCCTCGGTGACTCTGCTTGGTGAGCTCACATGATCATAGCCCCCCATTTTTATCATCCCCGCTGCACCCTCTGCATAGGACGAATTTCGTTGAACAAATTCTCCGACGGCTCCATCCTCCATCGAGACATAGCCGGCTGGCCCAACAAGATTAATTTGCATCAAACGAGCATCACGAATCTCAGCGGAATCATTTTCAAAGCCGTAATACCACCAGACCACTTCAACCTTATCCACCCCTCGTGGAATGACTTGCCGCACGCAAAGCGAATTACTGATTTGGTGAAAGACCGTGAGTGGGAATAACGTCAGGATCTGCAGGGAAATTTGATCATTAAACTCATCAATAAAGCGCAGAGCGCGCGGATCCTTTAAACCAAAATCTTCCTTGTTAGACCTCAACTGCTCGGCATTGTAGGTCGTGTCATCGACTTCCTGCTTGCGCTTTGAAAACGAAATATGACTTCCACCTGCATCGTTAATCACGATGCCGCCAGACTGCGTCAGCCGATTCAGCTTAAAGGTTGTGAAAAAGGAATGCAGGATGCTCGCGTGATAACTGTCATGGTTGTTTTCAACGTAGATTTTCCAGTTGCTGTGGATCAACTGACTCGTGCGTCCTAGTAGGATCGGCGGATACGGCAATACACGCCGAATCCCAGCAGCAATGTCGGGGCCAGCATAGGTTTCAAAGTCGGAGATTTCATGATCGAACGACCCGAACAAAATCCCACAGTAATTCTCAACCTTCAGTGACCGAAGCTGATGATCTGACTTATTAAAGTCCGGTGGCATGCCACCCTGCCCTTGGATTCCTCGCTCAAAAGCAACACCCGTCAAGCGTCCTTCGAGGTCATAAGTCCAACCATGGTAGACACAGGAAAATTCAGAGATCTGACCCGTCTTTGCAATGCACAGTAACGACCCTCGATGCACACAGCGATTCACGAACGCCCGAATCACCCCGTGATCATTAACGACGACAATCGGCAGGCCTGCAATCTCGGTCGTCAGATAGTTCTGGTCTCCCAGTAAGGCAGACTCAAACCCCAAAAAGTGCCACACCGGCCCTTGGAATAAGGCTTCCATTTCGCGGTCGTAGATGGCTTGGCTAACATACGCCTCGTAAGGAATTTCAGCAGTCGATTGAATGCGCACAACGCCTCCTTCGTGTAAGACACCAGCCGGTGGCGTCTGTCGCTTAATGAAGTGGCTGCAAACGACTCCGGTCATCACACAGCACTGTGGTTCGGTTGATCAGCCGAATGTCAGGATACTGGTAGCCTCCCAACGCACAATGCAGCACGCTGCGATTATCCCACATCACCACATCGTATTGATCCCATTGATAGGTCAACTGGAATTGCGGATCATCCAAATACGTAAACAAACGATCGAGCACAGGTTGCCCTACCGCATCATCAAGCTCTTCAATCCCAATGGTGAATCGCGGACTGGCAAATAAAATATCCTCACCTGTATCTGGGTGACGATACACCAGTGGATGGCGGACTGGAGGGTGCTTTTTCAGCTGTTCCGCATAGAAGTCTCGTGCATTCAGCCGATTTTCAGAAATGGTGACTCTCGGATTGACGAGTTTACTGACACAGTGCAGACCATGCAGACCCTGAATCTCGGCCTTCAAGTCCTCATCCAGTGCGCGATATACCTTCCCCATATCAATAAACCCGGTATTTCCACCCTGCGATGGGTTTTTCAGGTTGTACAAGATCGAGCCCAGTGGCGGATCAAGTTGCCACGACAAATCTGAATGCCACTCAACACCGGCATCGACCACGCCAATTGGCTTTCCATCCTTCAAGTCATTCGACAAGATCAAAATCTCGGGATGGCCTTCCAGCAAATACTGATTGTTGCTGTGCACATCACAGGGGCCAAATCGCTTTGAAAATGCAACGTGTTGACCAGGGGTTAAAGACTGCTTCGGGAACGAGATCACCCGATAGTCGACGAGGGCCTGATAAATTTCAGAAAACACCTCATCGGACAGTGTCCCACCGATATCAACACCATGGATCCGTGCTCCGAGAGCATCAGACAATCGCTCGATCTCGATCATTTTTATTATCCTCTACATCGACTCACACGTCCCGAATCAAGATATTGCCATAGGCATCCATGACGACACTTTGATCAGGCACTACCAAGGTCGTGGTATCTGCCTGCTCGATGACCATGGGACCCAGGTAGGTTTGACCGGGGACTAAATCATGCCGTTGGTAAATCGGTGTTTCGAAACTTTTCCACCGACCATCAACTTCAAAAATGGCTGTTCGAACGCTTGGTGTCCCCTCGACCTGCTCGGCGGTGACTTGCGCTGCTGCCTCAAATGCTGACGTGGTCCGAGACGGATGACCAACACCCGTGACTCGATATGCCATTAGTTCGACAGGCTGCGACGTCGCCGCATGCCCAAATTTCCGCTCATGCATGGCATCGAAGGCCGCACGTAAGCTCTCGCGATCAAGTTGTGTGCTGTCGACTTCCACAGACAATTCGTAGCCCTGGCCCTGGTAGCGCAAATCTACCTGCATCACAGTACTGATTTCAGAGTCTGAGAATCCATCAGCCACCAAGAAGGCCTCCGCCTGCTTCACCAGTTCAGACAGAGTCTGGGTAAACTCATCCCCAGACAAGCTGGCAAGCGCTGTTGGTTTTGTCTGAATGAACTCATGCTTCACATCCGCGTGGAGCAATCCTAAAGCAGAGGTCACACCAGGTTTGGCAGGAATCAAGACCTGTTTCAGGCCAAGCTCGCGCATGATTCGTGACGAATGCAGTGGTCCCGCGCCACCAAAGGACACCAACGTAAAGTCACGCAGGTCAAGCCCTTTACTGGTGGCTAACGCTCGAATCGCCTCGCTCATCTTGATGTCAATAATTTTCAAGATCCCTAACGCAGCTTCATTGACGTCAAGCTGTAACGGTGTCGCGATCTTGTCTTGAATCGCCTGTCGCGCAAGCTCCGGTTGCAAACTCAGGTGTGCCTTCACTTCCGGACGATCACCCAGATACCCCAAGACAACATTACAGTCGGTGATGGTCGGCGTCTCGCCTCCTTGGCCATAGGCCACCGGCCCCGGCATTGCTCCAGCACTTTCAGGGCCAACATGCAATAGACCATGCTCATCCACCCAGGCCATCGTGCCGCCACCGGCAGACAAGGTCTCCACTTGCACAGACGGCAAACAAACATGGCGACCCTCGATTTCAAAGCGATCTCGAATCTCGGCCATCACGCCTTCGTTCACGGCGACGTCACAACTCGTACCACCCATGTCGAAGGAAATTCCAGAAGAAATCCCGGCCTGATTTAAAATTTTCAGGGATGCCATGACACCGCCTGCCAATCCCGACATGAGGGTCGCAACCGGACGCTCTGCAGTGGCCGTCAACGACGCAACACCGCCGTTTGATTGCATGACATAACGCTTCTTCGAAGTCATACCGCGAGAAGACATCGCGCGATCTAACTCAGAGAGATAACGATCCATCACTGGGCGAAGATACGCATTGATGATGGTTGTCGACATCCGATAATACTCTCGAATGAACGGACACAAAGCACTCGAAATGGTCACCGGGACCCCGGGAAGCACTTCTTCGACCAACGCCTTCACTTGCCGCTCATGCTCCGCATTCAAGAATGAGAACAACAAACACACGGCAACGGCCTGAATGTCCTGGCCAACCAACGCTTGCAACCGTGACCGCGTTGTCTCGAGATCTAAAGCGCGCACGATTTCCCCGCGAGACCCAACCCGCTCAGGAACCTCTACCACCTGCGCTCGATCCACGAGTAACTTAGGTCGCTGATACCGAATGTTAAAAATCTCAGCACCATAGGGACGGGCTTGCTCTTGCACTTCGTAGACAGCATCAAAGCCTTCGGTAATCACGAGGGCTGTTTTCGCTCCTTTTTCTTGAAGCAGCGCATTCGTTCCTACGGTAGTGCCGTGAATAAAGATGTCGATCTCATTCGGGGCAATTCCGGTCTCAATAATCCGATCAAGACCCGTGATCACGGCTGTCTCAGGCGATTTTGGCGTCGACGGGACTTTAAAGGAATGCAGTACCCCCTCCCGGTCGAAGTACGTGAAATCTGAGAAGGTTCCCCCGGTGTCCACCGAGACCTGTACGCGTGCACTCATGCCCTGTCCTTTTTATCGCTATTTCTGTCCGTCATCAGGCGGCGCAACGGCGCCGCCGACTTGAAGTTTTAACGCCACAACCGCCACCACTTGGGGTATCCAGTCGAACCACGTCACCTGCATTCAGCGGAATGTTCACCTCTCGCGCTGACAGCGGCTTGGCATCCTGATCAGGATTCAAGCAGGCGGCACCCGGACGTCCATCGTCACCACCAGCGACACCACGCGGTGCAATCGCATGACGCGACGACCGGATAGAGAGCCGAGTGTGATCCATCAAAATCTCGTACTCTCGACGGAATGCATCTCCACCCCGATGTTCGCCATCGCCACCACTGTCTTGCAGCACCGAAAACTGCCGAATGCGTAATGGGTACTCAGTTTCGAGAATTTCAATCGGGGTGATGCGGCCATTGGTTTGATTCACATGACACCCAGTGAGCCCATCAAAGCCCGCAGATGCTCCAGATCCGCCCGCAAAAATCTCATAGGAGATGGCTGACCCCACATCGCCTTCGGGACGATTGAATCCAAAAATTAACGACCGTGAATCCGACCCATCAGCACGCTGTGCAGCCTGACCTAACTGACCCAGCGCATCTAAACTTGCATTAATGACGGCATGTACCGTTGCGTTATAGGTGTTCATAGGTGCCGGCATCTTCGGCTCTAAGATCGAGCCGGGACGGGTCGAAATCTCAAACGCATTCAAAATACCCTGATTGACCGACACTTCCCGGTCCATTGCGGCCAAAATCACGTACGCGCAGGCCGCTTTCACTAAAGAGGGGCGGATGTTCGCCGGCCCAACTGCTTGGTCGTCCGACGCAGAGAAATCAAAGTGAAGGTCTTCACCAACCTTCTTGACAGTGACACCGATCCGAATCGGCTGACCAACCCGAATACCATCATCATCCAAGAACCGTTCGGCACTGGCCTCGCCGTCCGCCCAGTCGGCCAGAGTTCGACGAATCACCAACTCGGTCGCCGCAATCCGCTGCTCAACCGCCGCGTTAAGCGTCTCTAGGCCGTATTTATTACACAAATCGATCACACGACGGGCACCGACGTGACAACAGCCAAGTTGCCCAAGAATGTCGCCCATCACAAGATCTGGCGTCCGACTATTGGCGCGAATAATCGTCTCTACCTCTTTAGAGACTACGCCATCACGAACGAACCGAACCGGCGGGAAGTGCATCCCTTCACTGAAAATATCAGTGGCCTTACCGGAGCAACTGCCAGGAACAGGCCCACCAATGTCGCTTTTGTGCGCGATACTCGCGGTAAAGAAGGCTAAGGCGCTATTCACAAAGACTGGCTTAATCACACACATATCCGGCGCGTGGGGACTACCCCCGATATACGGATGGTTCACCAAAAACGCATCATCAGGGCCGATGTCCTGTAATCCATAGGCTTGGATCACCGCGCCCACCGAGACCGGAAATACCCCCAAGTGCAACGGCAAGACAATGTGTTGCGCGGCGACACGTCCATCTGCCAGCAACACGGCGCAACTGGCGTCATGGCTTTCTCGAATAATTGTCGAGAAACCAGTTCTGAACAACGCTTCCTGCATTTGCTTGACCACACCGGCCAATGAGGCGTTCAACACCTCTTCTGAAATCGAATCAACTGACATTCGGTCCCCCATCATTTCGGACAGGGTATGTGCCCCTGAGAAGGCTCGGAAATATCAATTTACGATGCACCGGATGCGTTTGAGATTTACCAAACACATCCGGCTAGGGGGAAGCTTAGAACTGTTCAGCCTCTTC
>RFUY01000038.1 GCA_009922705.1 Gammaproteobacteria bacterium | reverse complement strand
TCTTGCTCGAGTTTCTGGATATGTTGACTCACCGCAGGTTGAGATAAGCCCAGCTCCCGTGCGGCATCCACCATGCTGCCACACTCCATGACTACCCGAAAAATGTCGAGTTTATGGATTAAATTGGAGCGTTTCATGCGCATCCTCCATAAGTCTCACTTATAGCTACGTCACTCTGTCTGATAACGTTGTCGCGTGCAAGACAAGCCCCTAGCCTCGACAAACAATAAAAAGGAGAATCGGTGACAGGCTTCATTGTCCGACGACTCATCCAAAGCGGAGGGGTCATACTCACGATGACCGTCGTTGTATTCCTCGGGGTTTATGCGATTGGTAACCCAGTCGACATCCTAATCCCCGATGATGCCACCGCGGCAGAGCGCGATCTGGCCATTCGGTCGCTTGGGCTGGACAAGCCCCTGCTTGTTCAATACACCACGTTCTTGAGTAACTTATTGCGTGGTGACCTCGGGACGTCATTTGTCTACAACATCCCTTCCATAGACCTGATTTTGCTTCGCTTACCGGCAACCCTAGAGCTTGCTCTGTGCGCGCTTTTTATTGCCATCGTCATCGGTCTTCCTTTGGGGCTAATGTGTGGGCTTCGGCCAGGGAGTCGTCTCGACAGGGTCGTCATGGGCGCCTCTATTGTCGGCTTTTCAATTCCCAACTTTTGGCAAGGTCTGATGCTCATCATGCTATTTTCGGTCATGCTGGGTTGGCTTCCATCCACTGGACGTGGGGAAGTTGGGCTCCTCTTCGGGATCGAGACCAGCCTCGCAACCTGGGACGGCATCTCTCACCTTCTACTCCCAGCGATTAATCTCTCCTTGTACAAGCTCTCTTTAATGATTCGGTTAACGCGATCAGGTGTCAGGGAGATCATGTATCTCGATTACGTGCGGTTTGCGCGCGCAAAGGGCCTCTCCGAACAACGCATCGTGCTGGTGCACATCATGAAGGTGGTACTGGTTCCCATTATCACCGTAGTGGGGATGGAATTTGGCTCTTTAATCGCATTTGCGACGGTCACAGAAACCATCTTCGCATGGCCGGGGATGGGTAAGCTGATCATTGACAGCATCATGCGTCTCGATCGCCCAGTGATCGCAGGGTACCTCGTGGTGATTGTGCTGCTGTTTGTTCTCATCAACTTAGTCGTTGATATCGCCTACTCCTTACTCGATCCGAGAATCCGGCTTGGAGGGCGAACAGAGTGACAGCCGTTGTCTCTCAAGAGCATCCTTGGCGGCGTGCGTGGCAGCACTATCGCCAATCCCCCTTTGCTGTGGTCGCACTGATGATGTGTTCAATCATTATCCTGGCGGCTGTTTTCGCGCCCTGGCTTGCACCACAGGACCCCTACGACCTCACTGTCATCGATTTTTTTGACTCCAAGCTACCACCAGGATCACGCGCTTCGACCGGTTTTCTTTATGCGCTTGGGACCGATGGGCAAGGCCGTGACATGTTTTCAGCGATGCTCTACGGGCTCCGCATTAGCCTATTCGTCGGCGTGCTTTCAGGTCTAGTGGCTATTTTTATCGGAATGTCTTTAGGCCTGATGGCGGCCTATCTGGGCGGTTGGGTCGATGCGCTGATCATGCGCATCGTCGATTTTATGTTGGGATTTCCGACCATTCTTGTCGCACTTATGTTGCTAGCAATCTTGGGGCAGGGCGTCGACAAGGTGATATTCGCTTTGATCCTAGTGCAATGGGCCTATTTTGCACGGGCGGTTCGAGGAGCAGCGCTTGTTGAGCGCCAAAAAGAATATATCGAAGCTGCTCAGTCGTTGGGACTCAGCAAGCGACGCATCATGTTTGGCCACATCATGCCCAACTGCTTAGCACCAGTCATCGTGCTCGGCACCATGCAGGTGGCAAGTGCAATTTCTACAGAAGCAACCCTTTCATTCTTAGGGTTAGGCTTACCGATCACTGAGCCCTCGCTCGGCTTACTCATCTCCAATGGCTACAGCAATATGCTGTCCGGGCGCTATTGGATCAGCGTGTATCCCGGTGTGCTTCTTCTACTCACTGTGTTCTCGATTAATGTCGTTGGCGACCGCCTCCGCGACGTTTTAAACCCGAGGCTTTCTCGATGACCCAGTGCATTCTTGAGATTCGCGATCTCACGACTCGTTTTGAAACAACGCAGGGTGTTGCAAATGCCTTAGACCACCTATCACTCGAGATTTATGAAGGTGAAGTGATCGGTCTCGTTGGCGAAAGCGGATCCGGCAAATCCATGACTGGGTACTCAATCATGGGGCTGATCGAGCATCCGGGCGCAATTGTGAACGGATCGATCCTCTACCGAGGGCAGGATCTCTGTGCTCTAGACAAAGAGCAGCTCCGCCAATTACGGGGCGATCGCATTGCCATGATTTTCCAAGACCCGATGATGTCCCTGAATCCAGTGCTCCGAATTGACACACAACTCGTCGAAACACTGAAAGCACATCGCGGGATTGATCATCGAGACGCGATTCGTCGTGCCACAGAACTGCTTCAAGCCATGGGTATTCCTTCGCCAGAGGCGCGCCTTCGGCAATATCCACATGAGCTCTCAGGAGGGATGCGACAGCGGATCGCAATTGCCATCGCCCTCCTTCTGGAGCCAGACCTTATCATTGCAGATGAACCGACGACGGCTCTCGATGTCACGATCCAAGCACAAATCATCCATGAATTTCAGACGCTCATTGAGGCGCGTGGGACATCCGTGTTGTGGATAACCCATGATCTCGCAGTTGCTTCAACGATGGCGGATCGCCTTGCCATCATGTATGCCGGCCAAATTGTCGAGCGCGGCCCAGCAAATGAAGTGCTCGAAAACCCCGCGCATCCCTATACCGAAGGACTTCTGAGATCGATTCCTAGTCGTAATGTGAGAGGGAAACCACTCCAACAAATTCCAGGATCGACCCCCTCACTCACACATCTTCCACCGGGATGTCCGTTTGCACCCCGGTGTGAACGCGCCGCCTCCATCTGCGCGACCACACCCCCAAGTCAGCGCCTGAGTGGATCACGGAGTACACAGTGCCATTTTCCGAGGGAGGTGCCTTCATGACATATCCCCTTCTGGAAGCACGAGACATCTCTCGCACGTTCTCTCCACACGAGGACCTGATTGGCAAAGTGGTCCGAACAGCACTGCGACAGCCAATCCCCGCCCATGTGCGGGCCCTGAGCAATGTCTCTCTCGCCTTACACACCGGCGAGGTCCTCGGCGTGGTCGGCGAAAGTGGCTGTGGAAAATCAACGCTTGGCAGAATCCTTGCAGGGATTTTACAGCCATCGAGTGGATCCCTCGCGTTTCAGGGGACTCCTTTTTCAGCCATGGATCCACTGACGCGCGCATCGACATTTTTGAAAATCCAAATGATTTTTCAGGATCCAATGTCGTCCCTGAATCCTCGAAAACGAGTCTCTGATCTCATCGCTGAAGCCCCACTGGTCCATGGCCTCTTGGATCCCAAAGATCGCGATCGTTTTGTGCATGATGCATTAACCCGTGTTGGACTCGATCCTCAGACACAGTCCCGTTTTCCGCACCAATTCTCCGGTGGGCAACGGCAGCGCATCAATATTGCGCGGGCCCTCGCGGTCAATCCGGAGATCCTCATCTGTGACGAGTCCGTCGCCGCACTAGATGTCTCCATTCAGGCGCAAATCCTGAATGTGTTTATGGCCCTGAAGGAACAGGGAGACCTCAGCTTTGTTTTCATCAGTCATGATCTTGGCGTCGTCGAGCATCTCTGTGATCGCGTTGCCATTTTGTATCTAGGCCAGATCGTTGAAGTTGGAACAGTCGATGCACTATTCCAAGCGCCGCAACATCCCTATACACAGGCGTTACTCAAAGAAATTCCCAGAATCGGCGCTGGAAAGCGCCGGTTTAACCCGATTCGAGGAGAAATTCCATCGCCACTGAGTCCGCCCAGTGGCTGTCCATTTCATCCTCGATGCCCGCATTCGACACCAGAATGCACTCAGCGAATGCCGGGCTTACAGGAGGTCGGCCATGAACACTTGGCCGCCTGTCATCTCTTGCATGGGACGCCCTCCCATTCACTTACGGAGTTATCCAAATGAACTTAAAACAACTATTAAAAACGCCAATAAAGGCGCTTGGACTCTCGTTATGTTTAGGTGCCTCGATTCCGTTGATGGCCGCAACCCTGACGATTGGTCGTGCGAACGAGCCACAATCCATAGATCCGCTCTTCTCGCGGACAGGGAATAACCAAATGACGGCAATTCATGTGTACGACAGATTGGTGTCAACAGACAAAAATGTGCGAAATCAACCTGGATTGGCCGAACGCTGGGAAAATGTTAACCCGACGACTTGGCGAATCTATTTGAGAAAAGGCGTGAAGTGGCACGACGGACGAGATCTGACGGCTGATGATGTTCTGTTTTCGATGGAGAGGGCGCCAAATGTCCCGAACAGCCCGGCCTCATTCGCTGGGTCAGTTGCCTCCATTCAGAGCATGAAGGTGATCGACGCACATACGATCGAAATGACCTCAAAGTCGCCCGATCCTCTCTTTATCAATAACATTGGCACGGTCTACATCATGCCAAAACACATCGCTGAAACCGCAGTCAATGCTGACTACAACAGCGGAAAAGCAGCAATTGGAACAGGTCCCTATCAATTTGTGGAATGGGTTCCGGGCGATAGGCTCGTGCTCAAGCGCAATCCCAACTACTGGGGAACAAAGCCCGCCTATGACGAGGTGGTCATGAAGTTCATCTCGAATGATGCGGCTCGTGTCGCTGCGCTCTTGTCCGGCAGCGTTGATCTCATTGATTTGGTTCCACCAAGCGACGTTCAGATGCTTCGTAATGACCCGAAGTTCACGGTACATCAAGTGCCCTCTGTTCGTTTGATCTACCTTGCGCTGACCCAGCGTGACAAGACGCCGCTATTCACTGACAGTACTGGGCAACCGCTCACAAAGAATCCGTTTCAAGACACGCGTGTCCGTCAAGCGGTGAACCTGATGATCAACCGTGATGCCATTGTCGATCGCGTCCTCTCCGGAGCCGGCGAACCTGCGGGACAAACGGTTCCTGAGGGTGTCTTTGGTTTTGACGGAACAATGAGCCCAGTAAAACCGGACTTAGCAAAAGCCAAAGCGCTGCTGACGGAAGCAGGGTACCCCAATGGCTTCGGGCTCACGCTATTCGGATCGAATGATCGATTCAGCCAAGATGGTGAAGTCACCCAGGCACTTGGACAACTCTTGGCACGCGGGGGACTGCAAGTAAACGAGGTCAAAACCATGCCCTATAGTGTTTACGCCAAAGAGGCAGGTAAGGGTGCCTTCCCAGCCTTCGTCTTCTCATATGGAAACTCAACCGGCGAGGCAAGCCGAGGCCTTTTGAGTATGTTCCACACTTACGACAAAGACGGCACTGGCCATGGCACTTTGAACCGGTTTAGGTACTCGAATCCAACACTCGACGCCCTACTAGTCGAAGCGACCCAAGACTTTAACGATGACTCGCGAGAGGCAAAGTTGCAAAAGGCCATGGCGCTCGCGATGCAAGAAGCGGCCATCGTGCCGTTGTACTTCCAAAGCGTTGCCTGGGCATCACGAGCAGAGATTGCTTTTGAGGCTCGGAAAGACGAACGGACCTTGGCGATGGGTGCAGCTCCAAAGTGAAAACGGTTGCATTGTCCGCGCAAATACCGGGAGCCCCCGGTATTTGCTGCCAACGAACTGTCAAAGTGCCAATGCGGGATGGAATCCGATTGGCAACTGACATCTATTTCCCAGAACCGACTGCGGCGAACAACACTGGCTCATTTCCAGTCCTGATGGAGCGAACGCCCTATGACAAATCAGGGATATCGCCCCGCGAGGTCTCAATCTGGGATCCTCACCCGATGTCACGACCAGAGTTAGCTAAACGTCTGACGGCCGGTGGTTTTGTCGTGATCTTCCAGGATTGTCGAGGTCGCTACGCATCAGAGGGTCAATTTACAAAATATCTGGATGAGGGCGAAGATGGGCTCGATACGCTCATTTGGTTACGGGAGCAATCTTGGTTTAATGGACAGCTTGGTATGTTTGGGCTCAGTTACGGGGCACATACTCAGCTCGCTTTGGCCTGCTATGGGCCACCCGAATTAAAGGCTCTCGTGCTTGACTGCGGCGGTTTTGCAAATGCCTATCGAGGTGGTATTCGTCGAGGCGGTGCATTTGAGTTAAAGCAAGCCACATGGGCGTTCAAAAACGCCCAACTCAGCCAAGCAGTACAGGACAATCCAGCAGCCAAAGAGGCGCTAAGCAAGCAAGACATTCGCGCTTGGTTCGCGGACATGCCCTGGGCACGTGGTCGATCCCCATTACAATGGGCGCCCGAGTATGAAACCTACCTATTCGACCAATGGGAGCGGGGTGTCTTCGATGACAGCTGGCGACAGATCGGCTTATATGCAGAGGGGTACTACGCACAGCTCAACGAAATGAAGCTTCTGTGTGTCTGCGGCTGGTACGATCCCTATATCCAATCAACCATTCAGAATTTTTTGGGTTCTCAAACCCACGGAGGGAAGGACTCTCGCCTGATCCTCGGTCCTTGGACCCACGGTGCGCGTAGCTATCCGTTTGCAGGAGACGTCGATTTTGGCTCGGGCGCGACGCTCGAATCTCTTACGACGCTGGATTATACCGATCTTCGCCTGCAGTGGTTCAAAGCACATCTTCTGGGCCAGGCAAGCGAACCGATCCCAGTTGTCCAGTATTTCAGAATGGGTGGTGGCACTGGCAAGAGGACTCAGGAGGGACGTCGAGACCATGGTGGGCGGTGGTTGACAGCGGATCGGTGGCCGCCAGCACGAATGACACCAACGTCTTGGTTTTTACATCCCGAAGGGCGGCTTTCACAAGAAGCACCCGATCGCGCACACGCGTATCGGGAATTTACATTTGATCCGACCGCTCCTGTTCCGACGATCGGGGGCAGCCTGACCTCCGGTTTGCCCGTGTTTGAAGCCGGCGCATTCCAGCAAATTGAAGACTCTAAATTCTTTGGCTCAACAGTCCCAGGCCGACCACTGTGCTCCCGACCGGATGTGCTCAGTTTTGTGAGCGATCCGCTAGAGCAGGCCATGGAGGTCACGGGGCCGATTCAAGCGACGTTGTATATTGCGTCGACGGCTGTTGATACCGATTTCACCGTGAAAGTCATCGACGAGATGCCGCCGAATGAAGACTATCCCGATGGGTATGCCATGAATCTGACGGATGGAATTTTACGGTGCCGCTACCGAGACTCCTTTGAATCGCCAGCACTCATGACCCCCGGACAACTCTATAAAATTGAGATCGATATTTTTCCAACCTCCAACCTATTCTTGGCAGGCAGTCGTATTCGCGTTGATATCAGTAGTAGTAACTTTCCTCATTTCGATGTGAACCCGAACACCGGAGACCCTGAAGGGCCGTGGACACGTTGGCAAATTGCGACAAACCGTGTTTGGTGTTGCCCCGACTACCCGAGCGTGATTACCCTCCCGCTCGCGCATGTTCGAGACCCCAACGCGTGAACCTGGGGTTTACAGGACAGGCGCTGATCACCGAACAAGTCATCGTAGATGCTGCAACGCTGGCTCGAATACAGGATTTTTTTGCGGATTGCAGTGCCGTCCTTGGCCATCTAGAAACCAGCATTCTTCCAGATGGCCCGGTCTATCCGATGAAAGATCGGACCTGCCATTTCGCTGAGGCTGGGCACCTTTCCGCACTGAAAGCGCTCGGCTTAAGCCACCTAAATCTCGCGGGAAATCACGCCTTCGATTTGGGACCAGATGGGATTGTTGCAACGCTCAAAGGCCTTGCGGTGCATGATCTGTTTGGTATCGGGGGCGGGATAGACCGCCATTCGGCCTGCGCCCCCGCAATTGTGACCACGCCGACACATCGCTTGGCGCTCTGGGGACGAGATGCAGGACCGCAGCCTGATGTCGTCTATGCCAGTGACGAACGTCCACCACTCAAAGCAAGACCAGGGATTGCTGGTTTAAGAATCGATCGGGAATTACAAGTCGATCCCGCAGGCGCCAGGGAACTCAATCGAATCAGTCTGGAGACCGGACATAGTCAATGGTCACAATTACGGGCTGAAATTGGGTACGACCCCGACCCAACCAACCGGCGATTCTACGGTACTCCATTCAGCGTAGGCGACCAGTGCCAAGATCGCTATCGCGTCAATGCAAC
The DNA here is from genome assembly GCA_009922705.1 of Gammaproteobacteria bacterium. Taxonomy (GTDB): domain Bacteria; phylum Pseudomonadota; class Gammaproteobacteria; order Pseudomonadales; family Litorivicinaceae; genus HIMB30. The sequence continues at coordinate 4,219 of RFUY01000038.1, read as the reverse complement.
CGATTGGTCAGAGCTTGATCATCACCTTCATCACACTGATGCGGACTATCACGCCATCCACTTACATCAGCATCACTGGGGATACGACTGGAAAACCTCCCCGCAGTGGATCTCAGATTTAGGCAAATCATTGATTGACATGGGAATGTCTATCGTTGCAGTCACTGGCAATCCACGCGTGCATCCGATCTATCGGTATCGTGATGGCCTGATTCTCACTGGGCTCGGGGGCCTGATTTTCCATACAAAACGAGAGGCGAAATATGACGACCTGGTTTGGTCTGGTCAGCTCGTACGGATTACGGTCTCTGGACAATTGATTCAATCGATCAACCGGTTACCCATCCAAGTGGGGGGACCCTTAGGAAGTGAACGAACACTGAAAGCAGGGGAGGTCCAAACACTCTCCTTTGAAGACTTACCAAGCCTTGAGTGATGCCGTGTTTAGATCAACCAGATCAATGCACCCAAGGCTGCTGACCCACCGATGATGTACATAGCATCCAGGCCTTTCCAGGCAAACGCGATCGCCGCAGCCACAATGATCGCATACTCACCCCAAACGATTTCCATCGGCCGCGCCAATCCATAGGCTGCCGTTGTCATCATTCCCGCAATGACGAAGGTCGCCGACAAGGTCATGTGATTGATCACCCGCTGAAACTTTAGGTACCAATGCGACGCAATGGACGCCCCCACAGACGTGGGGATCACGATCCCCAATAACGCGGCAATGGCCCCTGGGATTCCAGCCATGTAGTAGCCAATCCCAGTCACAAAACTCACCTTTGGTCCCGGGACAAAATTACCGATCGCGTAAGCCCAGGCGAATAGCGCGGGCTCAAGCAACCCAGGCCCAACCCAATAATCTTGAATCAGTGCGATCTGCCCGTTGCCGCCTCCCAAAGAAAACAGCGTACTCAGCATGATCACACCCATCACATCGAGTGCACCGACTGTCGTTGCATCATTCATCAGACAGTGCTCCTTGGTGGGCCGACTCACCAGGAATCGGCTGAATCAACCAAGCGCCCAGCGCAAGCGTCACAACCGCCATCAACAACAATGACAACCCAAATCCATGCACTCCGATCGGAACCACAGCCCATAACCCGCAGCCGATCAGCCGGGACGACCAGCTGACTTTCGAGTTCCGCGCCATTCGAATCGCATTGCCGATGAGCAGGCCAACGATGCCCAAACCAACCGTATGCTGAACGGTCCCAAGTAAGGTGCCAGGCTCCCCCAATCGCGACACCATAACCGCAACAAGCACGACGCTGGCACCAGGCAAGATCAAGGTCGTTAAGGCAATGCAGCTACCAATGTAACCGCGCAGGGAATACCCAACCATCCCACCAAATGCGAGGAATTTTGGGGCTGGAATTAAGGCAGCCGTCATCATCATTGCGACCTGTTGTTCCTTTGTGATCAACCCACGTTTGATCACCAACTCTTTTTCAATACGGTCCATGGCAGCCCACATGCCACCAAAGGCCAGCGCGCCCAATTTAAAAAAGATCCAGGCCAAAGACGCAAGTCCCAAAGGCGGGGGCGACGAAGGTTCTGGCGTGCTCGACATCGCAACGAATTCCGGGGCAAGACAAAGTAAAGGTAGCTTTAGATGGTACTCCACACCGCGCCATCGGAGTGGAAAGAGTCTGACATGAGGATGAAAACGGCTCAGTTTGGACCCGAGCCGTTTTCCTTATTCGTCGGTCAAATCTTTTGGATCGCTTTCACGCCCAGCATGCATGCGTGCTCGCAGCATCGGGCCAAAGATGATCGGGAAAACGAACCCAACAATGGCGACAGCCCACAAGCCAATCGCTAAGGGTGACCCAACCAAAACGCTGTAGTCGCCATCTGAAATCGTCAACGCACGACGCAGATTGACCTCCATGGCGTACCCCAACAACGTCCCCAAGACAACAGGCACAAGGGGTACATCGAGTTTTCGGAGCGCCCAGCCCAGCACCCCAAAAATGACCATGACCATCAGATCAAACGTTGAGCCAGAGACTCCATAGATCCCGACGAAGGAAATCATGGCCACAATTGGCATCAGAACACGCGGTGGAATCAACAAGACTCGGGTAAACAGACCCACCATCGGGATATTCAAGATCAACAGCATGATGTTGCCGATGAATAAAGCCGCGATCAGACCCCACACGACATCCGGGTTTTGCGTGAATAACAGCGGGCCAGGGGTAATATTCATGGCCAGCAATACCGCCAGTAACACTGCCGTTGTCCCAGAGCCTGGCACGCCAAGCGCGAGCATCGGCACAAGGGCGCCACCCGCCGCCGCGTTATTTCCCGCTTCTGGGGCAGCGACACCCCGTGGATCTCCAGTGCCAAAGGTTCCCTGTTTATCCACCAGTCGCTTTTCCATCGAGTAGGCAATAAAAGAGCCCAACGATGCACCGGCACCGGGAAGAACTCCGGCGATAAAGCCGAGTCCTGTCGTTCTAAGCATGGTCGGAGAGCACGCCTTAATCAGAGACCAAGAGGGTGTGATCCGACCAATCTTCACCGGCTCCACTTGCTTCAAATCACTCGCTTTATGGTGTTCTAAAAAGATGAATACTTCAGACAGTGCAAACATCCCAACAATCACCACTAAAAAATCGATGCCATCGAAGAGATGTACTTCACCGAATGTGAACCGGGCGGATCCAGTTTGGTCATCCATGCCGACGGTGGCAAAGGCCAGCCCTAGGGCCGCGGCAAAGGCCGACTTCGCCTGATTCTTGGAAGACAAGCCGCCAAGCGTTGCAAATGCCAGGGTGAATAATGCGAAATACTCGGCAGGGCCAAATAACAGTGCCACCTTGACCAATTGTGGCGCGAGGAACACGAGCCCCCAGGTGGCGATAAATGCGCCCACAAAGGACGCGACCCCAGAAATCGCCAAGGCCTCACCCGCACGGCCGGCTTGAGCCATGGGATAGCCATCTAAACAGGTCATTAAAGCTGGCTCATCGCCTGGGATATTCAACAAAATCGAACTGACCCGTCCCCCGTACATGGCTCCGTAGTACACAGAGGTCAGCAAAATGAGCGCCGGTGTCGGTGCAAGCCCAAGGGTAAAGGCCAACGGAATCAAGATTGCCACGCCATTGGACGGGCCCAACCCAGGTAGTGCCCCCATAATCGTGCCCAAGAAACACCCTAGGAGCGCAAACATGAGATTTTCCCAGGTCAGGGCAATGAGGAACCCATCCGATAAAGAACCAAGTACATCCATGACCGCCTCCTAAAAGCCCAGCGGGCCGCGCGCGAGAGAAAGCCCAAGAATCAACCGAAACACGGTGTAAATCCCGAGTGCCGTGAATACCCCCGACACCAAACTCATCAAAGGTGTTGAGCCAAGGCGCCATGCGAGATAGGCCGTTGCGAAGATTGTCGAGATCACAAACCCTAAAACAGGTAAGAGTTCGGCGTAGACCAACAGGACGATCGTCGCCATCCCAATCTCAAGTAATTTCCCGAACTTTGGCCACACCGGGTCGTCATCCGGGCGTAGCACAAAAAAGACTGAGGCAAGCCCCATGACAGTCGCGATCAAATAGGGGAACACCTTGGGTCCCACCACATCTGACAAAAAACTTTCTTCAATGATTGATGCCTGCCACGCATAAATCAGTGCGATAACAAGGCCAATGACCCCAAAGAGACGATCGCTCATGACTCCCCCAGACAGCAGAAAGGCCCCAGCAGGCTGGGGCCTCCTACATCCGTTTGTGTTATTTCAGAATCCCGATTTCCTTCGACAAGGCTGCAATGCTTGCAACAGAGTCACGGACAAAGGCATCGAACTCAGCGCCCTGAAGATCCAAGGGTGCCAGACCATTTTTGGCCATGACATCCTTCCAGGTTGGGCTCTTGTAAAGCGTTCCGATCGCATTCACCCAATAGTTATAGGCCGCATCAGACATTCCGCCTGGCGCATAGAATCCGCGCCAGTTTGCACCGATCGCATCAATGCCTTGCTCGCGCGCAGTCGGGAACTGTGCAAACTCACCACCCAAACGACTTGGGGCAAGTACGGCCAGCACGCGAATGTCGCCAGAATCGACAAAGCCTTTGGCTTCAGAAAGATCGCCGGTGAAGGCCTGCAATGAGCCCGCTAACAACTGCGTGACCGCCTCACCGCCGCCGCTAAATGCGACATACTTCACTTGGCGAACATCCTTCACGCCCGCTTTTTGTG
>RFUY01000366.1 GCA_009922705.1 Gammaproteobacteria bacterium | reverse complement strand
CGATCGACGATCGGTCCCATACTCTCTTGCACAGAGGCATCCTGCATCGCGAACCCTTCGATTCCACTGTAAGTCTCGCAGCGCTTTTGCGCCTCGCGATCCATCAGATAATCATTGTCCTTGTTCTGCAGAGGACGGAACGTCCCTGGCACATAAGCCACATGAATGCCCTCGCCGCGCTCCATCGCTTCACGCTCTTCCTTGCTCAGCGCGCGCGCTGGATGATAGTCATAACTCCACGCCATGCAGTTCTCATCGTCAATCGGAATCCAAAAATGGCCGTGGACCGGATGATCGCCACGCGGAGGGATCATTGTGAAGCTTGGCGCAATGAAGGGAGTCACTCGCCAATAGTACTGGTCGTTCTCGGCATTGCGACGTGCACCAATCAGCAAACCACCCTCGACAGGCTTCACTTCGAAAGCTGGACGCCGATCCTGCTGATTATATTTGTTGCCTTCCGCATTCTTAAACAGCGGGTCTTTGGTGAACGTGTAGCTATGCAGCCAAGACACATGGCTCGAGTCAATTCCACCTTCCATCGCCTGTAGCCAGTTACATTCTTGTACCCGCTTTGAGGTGAACGTCTGGTCGAGCGGAACACATGCAAATTCCCACTCAGGCTCTGGAGGCATGTGCTCTTTGGGACCCATGTATGCCCAAATCACGCCACCCTTATCAATCATTGGATAAGCAGTCAGCTTGATCTTCTCACACAAGCCGCTCTCTTCGGGCTCGGACGGAATCTCCGTGCAGTTCCCGTTTACGTCATACTTCCAGCCGTGATACGGACAACGGATTCCACCTTCTTCGTTGCGACCGAACCACAATGAAATGCCGCGGTGCGCGCAAAACTCATCCATGAGCCCCAACTTGCCATCGGAATCACGAAATGCAATTAGTCGCTCAGACAGCACCTGAACACGAACTGGAGGGCAATCATTCTCGGGCAGCTCACTCGACAAGAGGATTGGTAACCAGTACCGACGAAACATTTCCCCCATCGGGGTCCC
>RFUY01000365.1 GCA_009922705.1 Gammaproteobacteria bacterium | reverse complement strand
TTCCCAATACGGTGGTCTGTTGGGATCTACTATCCTCCCCTGACAATGTCGCAAGGTCGCTGCATTCTGTTGCGTCACTGAAAGAAACGCTCGCAGGCGTCGGAGTGACAAGCGATGGCATGCGTCGACCGCTTCAATACTTGGCAATCAACAAATCTCCCTTGATTGCACCGTATCAAACCCTTGGAGCTCAGCAGGCATCTGCTCTTGGTTTTGACGACAATCTGATCCAGACGCGGGTGACTCAGTTGCAACGCATGGCTCGACTGCGCGACGTCTTGGCTGAATGGTTGAGCCAAGAAGAGGACAGGGTGCCTGTGGATGTTGATGCCTCACTCTATTCAGGAGGTTTCCTGTCACAGGAAGATCTGCAGTCATTTGCCATTGCTAGAGAGGCAATTGGCCATCGTCAACCGCCCTCGGTGAATGGCGAGGGACGGATTACCCGGTTGATCGAGCGTTGCTTCGCTAGAGTGATGGAGGGCCAGGTTGCGCCAGAGTCTGCGCTTCGCTGGCATCAATATTTGACCGAGTCCTGGCTCGACTCTGGACGATTAGAGGATGTCTTCAGGCGAACGTGGGCAGCGCCAACCACAGGACCCAGCGCCTTAGTTCCGGAGATCAGATCCGCGTTGCTATCAAGGCTTGACGAACAAGCGGCGCTATTGGGGTTGTCTACTCGGCAATGGATTGACTGATAGGGGCTGACGGCAGAGATAAAAATTTGGTCAGTGCGTGGACAAGATGCTGAGCATCTTCAGCGCCTGCGGTTTCCCGAATGGAGTGCATCGCAAAGGTTGGCAGTCCCACGTCGATGGTGGATATTCCGAGTTTGGCCGCAGTAATCGGACCAATGGTGGACCCACAGCCCATGTCAGAGCGAGTCACGAATTTCTGGAATGGAATCGCGTACTCGGTGCATAACTGGGCAAAGACAGCATGAGAATCTGCGCTCGTGGCGTAGCGTTGATTCGCATTGATTTTGATGACGGGTCCCTCGTTGAGAAGCGGGCCATGAT
>RFUY01000364.1 GCA_009922705.1 Gammaproteobacteria bacterium | reverse complement strand
TACCCAGAATCTCATCCAGGTAGGCCTGGGCCAGAGCTGTGGCGCGCACCTGGATCAGCGTATCTGAACTGTTTGTGGTGCCGAATTGAACCGAGAAAACCACGGCCGATAGTGCAATGGCGATGATGACTATCGTCGCAATTAACTCTATCAACGACAGCCCTCTCTGGAAAAATCGGCCGAGCTGCCTAGACATCACAGTCTCCCGCATAGGCAAACCCGGATGGAGAAACGCATACTGAGTCGGAGGCGAGGTTATTGACGCAGATTCTGACTGCCGAGGTCACCGCGCCTGTGTTGCCGGTCACCCCACTGACACCAATGTCACCCAGGGTACCGAATGAAATCGTCATGGGCGCCGCATTGGTGATCGAACTCACGCCAGACGTTACCTCACAGCTATCGGTGATGTTGATGTCGCCGGACAGGCTTACAGACCTCAGGGAAACAGTCTCGGTGCGGATCGTGCCCCCGGCATCCGATGTCTCGATCGTGGCCTCACCCCCACCAGCCGAAGGCGTGATTGTCAGTGTTACGGTAGATCGACCGAGTGAATTCTGAAGTGCGGTTCGGGACATGCTGACAATCATGTCCCTGGCCACGTCGCCGGTGAGGGAGTTTGAGTCGGCGAAGCGGGACATGACAACCACACCTAAAATGGTCATGATCAAGATGGCCACAATCATCTCAACCATAGTGAAACCATTGACTATCGACTTATCGATTCGACTCATAGTCTCAGCTTAAACCTCCAATACGCTATTGGCAGAACTTTCCTTGCCATCTCGCGCTACGCCTCTCAGGAATTCCAACTCTCCAAGGAATCGCTTACTGTCCCAATTGTTTGCTTCAGCTTCCTTTATTGCATAGTCCACGAGTATCTCTGCACCCGTATAGTCTTGGATAAAGAATGCAAAAAGAATCTGCTGCCTCAGAATATTCTGACTCTTGTCTATCTCATAGGCTTGCTGCAACAACTCAAAAGCGCGCTTAAAATCTCCTTGAGCCGCAATTACACC
>RFUY01000363.1 GCA_009922705.1 Gammaproteobacteria bacterium | reverse complement strand
CAGGGCGCCAACGCATGGGTTCAATGTTCCGTCTTTTTGTCAGCGTCGTTCTTTTGGTCACGATGGTGGGCCTGGGAATGACTCTGGATCCTGATTCCCTGTGTCGCTGGAGGACCAAGCCAATGCTGGTGGCGCGTGCGTTGATTGGGACCAGCTTGCTTGTTCCTGTGGTGGGTGGGCTGTTGTTCAGAACGCCTCTCAGGGCCAGCATCTCGCCTGCCGTAGCTGTTGCGACAGGTTTAATGCTTCTTTGTCCAAGTGGTCCTCTGATGCTGCGCCAGGCCAAAAAACTAGGTGGAGAGCACCACCTTGCGGCTTTGTTGCAGGTCGGCGCCTCGCTTGCTGCCCTTGTCACAATTCCCATATTTACTATAGTCTGGCCACAACTTCTTGGAATTGAGCTTCTCGGTCACTCTGTAGGGGTTGATGCTCAGTCCATGGATTTATCCCTGATGCGTCATATCGGAAGGGTGCTGGTCCTGCCGTTGATCTTTGGGGTGGCTCTGCGTTGTTGGATGCCACGCTTCGCTGATCGCATCCAGAAATCGATCGATAGGCTGTCTAGCGGCTTACTAGTGCTTCTGATGGGATTCGTTGGACTCGAAGCGGGTCCATTTCTTTTCTCGTTCATCAGCAATAATGCACACGGCCTTCTATTCATGGCGCTGAGTGTTTTGATATCACTCGCCATCGGTGAGGCGGCATCAGTCATGCAGTCACGCAGTCACGCAGTCACCATCTCTATGGTTACGGCCATGCGGAATCCTGGATTGGCGCTGTTGTTGGCGACTCAGTTTTTGGATCCCATCAGAGGGCTTCGTCTGGCAATCCTGCTTTATGTTGTTCTTGCTGTGCTTGTCAGTGGTTTTCTTGTCAAGATCAAGGGATTAATGATGTCCTAGTGCTGGCCAGCCGATCGAGGTAGGGAGCACCCATTGAGGTCTGTATTTTGTCAGCTTGGGCTTGAGCTGACTGGAGCCACGAATTACCCCGCTATCTGGCGACTTATCACGGCCGCAC
>RFUY01000362.1 GCA_009922705.1 Gammaproteobacteria bacterium | reverse complement strand
CGTGTGTTGGGAACCACGTTAGATGATGCAGCCGGTGAAGCCTTTGATAAGACGGCAAAGCTCTTAGAGCTTGGGTATCCGGGTGGTCCACATATTGCCCGTGTTGCAGAGGCGGGGGATGCGACGCGGTTTCAGTTTGCTCGTCCGATGACGGATCGTCCGGGCTTGGATTTCAGTTTTTCGGGCTTAAAAACCCAAGTCTTGACCGCAGCACGCGCCGCCGTAGCGCGTGATGGGCTCACCACCGAGGTGGTTTCCGATTTGGCGGCGAGTTTCCAAGCGGCCGTGGTTGAGACCTTGGTCATCAAGTGTCAGCGCGCGTTGGCCCAAACAGGGGCTCGGTGTTTGGTGATGTCTGGGGGCGTGAGTGCGAATCGTGCGTTACGTACCGCCTTGTCAGCATTGGAAGACCGCGGGATTCGGGTCGCCTATCCTTCGCTAGCCTTTTGCACAGATAATGGCGCGATGATTGCCCATGCGGCAGCGCTGCGTATGGTGACCGGACAACAGGATCCGGATTTTGAAGTGCGGATTCGTCCCCGCTGGCCGCTCTCTGAACTGGAGTCTCTATGATCGATCGAATGTATGTCTCTCGGCTTCCACTGTTGTCTTATGTGGGTGTGTATTTGCATGAAAAAGAATTTCCACAACCCTTGTACTTAGATCTAGAGCTTGCCGTCTCTCTGGCCGAAGCGGCTGCCACCGATGAGCTTGAGAACGCGCTCGATTACTCGGGCTTGTGTCGCGACATTCAAGCGGTGGCCTCTCGCGAGCATTGCAACTTAATCGAGACACGTCTCACCGAACTCTTGGCCATTGCGCTCTGGGATCCACGCGTCACTGAAGTGCGCGGGCGTCTCTACAAACCGGGTGCTGTTCCGGGCGCTGAAATTTCGGTCGAGAGAACCCTAACGCGTGCAGATTTGAGCGCCATCCCAAGTGCTGAACCCTGAAGACCAGTCGCAGCGAGCGCGCTGACGTCGATTGCACGAACGCGTGCGCGCGCTTCAAGCCAGTCTG
>RFUY01000361.1 GCA_009922705.1 Gammaproteobacteria bacterium | reverse complement strand
AGCGCGGTGGGTTAATGCCCTTGGCAATGTTTTGCTCGTAGCGCTGAATGTAGAAAGGTGCAGAGATAAGAAGGTGCGCAATGGCGGACAGCAGCAGGAAGATAGGTGCAATAAGCGCAATCGGGAAATCAAACAGAGTCTCGCTTACAGGCTGAATCCCCTGAGGCGTCTCGTCGAAGAACCGAGTGATAACTGGAATCTTTGTCTCATCATTAAGTATGAGATAAAGCACGACGGCTTGAGCTAGGTGAAAGACACCTGCAATTGTGTTGAAGGTCTGGAGCTGCTTGCCAAGGGCGGTTTCTGGTTTCATTTTTTTATCTCCGATTGGTGGAACTTGCTACTGGACCAACAGACAACAGTGAAGACGAATTCCTATCAGGGTTATTTTGTATTTGCGAGTCACCAAGGCATCGGTATGTCGCGGATTGGATGGGCATCATCAGGTATTGCCTTGAGCGGACCCCCTCCCGCCCTTATGCATAGCCAACGGAGCTGAGATGGGCTGTCTGGCTTGCACCTCCATGTCCGCATGACTCCGGTGCCGACATGAACCACCGTGCCGGGGTGGACATCGACTACCTGATCATCGAGGCCCATTTGCCCCTCGCCCTCGAGAAAGACATAGACCTCCTCCAGTTCTGAGTGGCTGTGCCAATAGCCTGCTTCCTCGCCGGGCTCATAGGCGGTGGCCGTGAAGCCAATCACCTCGGTGTCAAGTTCGTGATCTATTACTCTTCGACCCTGCTTGTTGGTGGCCGGCACGAATCCACCGAAGTGATCACGCCAAGAATCAAGGGGGCCTATTTCTGTAACGCTGAAGTTGCTCATGAATCTCAGGCTAGCCCGCTAAAAGCCCAGTATGAGCCTTAGCTCGACGCGATCACCGGTATTGAGTCCGTGCAGTTTGCGGATCTCGTCTTTGATAGGGATGTAATAGGTGCCGTCCTTCGGAGTGATTGCGGTTTTGTACTCCCTGCCATCGATGGCAATCTTGCAAGTGATCATTCCCCAACCGTA
>RFUY01000037.1 GCA_009922705.1 Gammaproteobacteria bacterium | reverse complement strand
TCTATGAGGGAGAGTTCAGACTGTGAAAGCGGCGGATATCGAAAAGTACCTGATCGATCACCCCGAATTCTTTGTTGAACGTCCCGAGCTGGTTCGAGCGCTGAAAATCCCCTCAGACACGGGTGCAGCCATCTCATTGCTGGACTATCAATTGCGCCGGATGCGCGAGCATGTCCGGATCCTCGAGCGCGAAAACGACCACATGATCGAGAACGCACGGATAAACAGCGTGCTGTTTGAAAAAACCCGTTCACTGGTGCTTGCGCTCCTAGATGCCCGGGATCTTGATGATGTGGCGACCGTCTTGGATGAACGCCTTGCCGGCGGCTTCGCCATCCCGGTGGTGCGTTTACTGTTGTCGGATCACTTTCCGGCGCAGGTTGACTCGCCCTTAATTGGTCAGATTGCACATACACGCCTCACCGCGGAGGGTGATCTTGCAGACGCATTGTCAGACCGAAGCCGTTGGGTCGGTCGGCTGACGGCAAAGCGCCGGAAAGCACTGTTTGGAGAGGCCTCCAAAGAAGTGCAAAGCGCCGCTTCGTTAGCCTTGGTACGCGGACACACCTACGGCATCTTGGCCTTGGGCCATCCCGACCCCACACACTTTCAATCCAGCCAAGACACGCTGTTCCTTGATCATATCGGGGAGGCTCTTGCGCTGATGTTACCGCGGCTACTCACCGCGCAAACGGGATGACATTCTCGCATGCCATCGAGGCCCTACTGGCAGGGCTCACCCAGTCCAGACATCGGTCTGAGCATACGCAAACGGCGTATGCGAGCGATCTCAGCCAAGCGTTGAGCTACTTTGGGGCAGATCGCGGCCTCGACACGATCGATACTCTTGCGGTGATCGGTTGGGTTCGGCAGTTAAGTCAACGCGGGCTCTCCGGCCGCTCAATTGCCCGAAAGCTGTCTGCACTGCGCAGTCTCTTTCGAGAGGCGATTGCCGCTGGGGTCGTTTCAACCAATCCGGTCGATGGCGTCCGTCCACCAAAGTCCCCAAAACGATTGCCACACGCCTTGCATGCCGAGGCAGTGAAGCAGCTTCTCGACCGCCCCATCGATCCAAACGACCCTGAAGCACTGAGGGATCATGCCCTCTTTGAGTTGCTGTATTCCTCGGGGTTGCGATTAAGCGAAGCCTTGAACCTGACCCTAGAGGCCGTGCGCCCTCCGTGTGACGAAATCCGAGTCCTGGGAAAGGGGTCGAAAGAGCGTCTTGTCCCGGTTGGCCAGCCAGCACAGACCGCGATCCGACGCTGGTGCGAGGCACGCCATCGCTGGGTCCCAAACGTCATGACGGATCGACTCTTTATTACGGCGAAGGGGCAACCCTTAGGTCCACGAACAGCGCAGCGACGACTGGCCGACTGGGGAAACCGCGCTGGACTTGAGCAGCATGTGCACCCCCATGCACTGCGTCATAGCGCAGCAACACACTTACTTGAGTCCTCTGGTGATTTACGCGCAATCCAAGAATTCTTAGGACACGCGAGTCTTTCCACAACACAGGTCTACACGCATTTGGATTTCCAGCATTTGGCGTCTGTGTACGATCAAGCGCATCCCCGCGCACGGGCAAAGAAATCGTGACCATCCGAGCCATCACCTTTGATCTCGACAACACGCTGTGGGAGACCGATCAGAGTATTTTCCGTGCCGAAGACATCATGCGCGATGCCTTGTGTGATGCCGCCAGTCACTGGATGCACAGCTACAGCTTTGAAGCCTTGAAGACACACCGACAACAGGTGGCCACAGAGTACCCAGACAAATCCCATGATTTAGGCTGGACTCGCCGGGAAGCCTTACGGAGATGGTTTTTATCGCAAGGCGCCAACGGTGCCATGGCACAGGAATTGGCCGAGTTGGGATTCAACGTGTTCTATCGCGAACGCCAAAAAGTAGAACCCTATCCCGGCGTCGACACCATGCTGTCTCAGTTGGCCGCTCGCTTCCCCCTGGGTGCAATCACCAATGGGAATGCGGATCTCATGACCATGCCGATGGGACGATACTTCCAGTTTTCCTTCCGCGCACATGAATTCCCGAGAGCGAAACCGGCACCAGACATGTTTACTGCCGCGTTGGCACATTTCCAAATCGCGCCCCATGAACTCTTACATGTGGGCGACGACCCCGATCATGACGTACTCGGTGCAGCCTCACTGGGCATTCGGACTGCCTGGGTAAACACCCGAGCACTCCCCACCGAAGCAGCGCCTGAGGCTGACCTGACGTTGAATTCCGTGGTCGAACTCATCGACCATCTCACGCCACGCGATTGATGGGCGCCCCCTCGATAAAGGCATCGAGGTTCTCACGCATGATCTCCACAATCCGTTGCCGAGCATCCTGAGACGCCCAAGCGCTGTGGGGTGTGATGACCAAATTAGGGTGCTCACAGGCCAGTAGCGGCAAATCTGCCGGTGGTGGCTCGATAGACACCACGTCCAATCCTGCACCGCCTAAATGCCCAGTCTCCAGCGCATCAATCAGTGCTGCTTCGTCGACCAACCCGCCTCGGGCAGTGTTGACCAAGAATGCGCCTGGTTTCATTCAGCATTCATCATGTGTGCAGTCTCAGCGGTGAGTAGGCAGTGCAAACTCACCACATCAGAACGGGCCAACAAAGTGTCAAAATCCACCCGTTGCATGCCATCGGTGTACTCCACACCGGGGCGACCCATGACCAACACCTGCATCCCCAATGCCTGCCCAAGAACGCCCACCTGGCGCCCTAATTCGCCATAGCCAATGAGGCCAAGTGTCCGACCGGCAAGCTCGACAATGGGGTAGTCCATCAAGCAAAACATCGGACTGTGGCTCCAGCGGCGGGACCGAACATCCGCTTGATAGCGGCTTGCTTGGGTGGCTAACAACAGCATCAGTAGGAGCGTGTGTTGCGCCACGGTCGGTGTGCCGTAGGCCGTGACATTACAAACCACCACGCCTGCCGCACTCGCTGCCGCTTTATCGACGTTATCCGTCCCAGTGGCGGCAACCAGAATTAATTTGAGTTGAGGATCCTGAAAGTGCGCCTCGGTCAGTCGCACTTTATTTAAAATCACGACATCAAAACCGGCCATTCGCTCCGCCACCGCCTCAGGGGGCGTCATGTCATGCAACACGAGTTCGGAGAACCCCTGACGCAATCGGGTCAGATCCAAATCTCCTGGATTCAGCGTCGAATAATCTAAAAATACCGCGCGCACAGGCTCACCTCTCTTGCGTAAACCGCGAGTGTAGACAAAACCGAGGCAAAAAAAAGGGCGGCTTTCGCCGCCCGAGTTCCGGGTGGGAAGATTAAGACCGTTTGAACTCTGGATACGCTTCGACGCCACAGTCAACAATGTCAAGGCCGAGATACTCTTCTTCTTCAGAGACGCGAACGCCCATGATGACTTTCAGAATCGTCCAGACGATGTAGCTTGCAATGAAGGTGAAGCCAAAGATTGCAGCGATCCCGAGCAGCTGACCGCCCAATGTTGCATCTCCATTCGAGAGGAGTACCGCAAGCAGACCCCAGATGCCAGCGACGCCGTGCACACTGATTGCACCCACAGGATCATCAATCTTCATCCGATCTAGCGTGAGGATCGCGAACACCACAATCACACCACCAATGGCCCCAATAATGGTCGCCATTAAAGCGCTAGAGGACAGTGGATCTGCAGTGATCGACACCAAACCTGCCAATGCACCGTTCAAGGCCATAGAGAGATCTGCTTTTCCAAACCGCATCTTGGCAACGATTGCCGCAGCAATGGCACCGCCGGCTGCCGCCATGTTGGTATTCAAGAAGACTTGAGAAACCGCATTCGCTTCATCAACGTTGGACACCATCAACTCAGAGCCGCCGTTAAAGCCGAACCAACCGAGCCACAAGATAAAGGTCCCCAAGGTCGCCAATGGCATGTTCGCGCCTGGAATCGCATTGATTTCGCCGTTCGGACCATACTTTCCTTTCCGAGCGCCCAAGACCAAGACGCCAGCAAGTGCAGCAGCGGCACCACACATGTGCACGATGCCTGAGCCCGCGAAGTCACTGAATCCAGCTTCTGAGAGGAATCCACCGCCCCAGCTCCAAGACCCTTGAATTGGGTAGATAAAGCCAGTGAACACCACGGCAAATGCCAAGAATGCAAACAACTTCATCCGCTCTGCGACCGCACCGGAAATAATCGACATGCCGGTGGCGACAAACACAACCTGGAAGAAGAAATCAGAGCGTGCAGAGTAGTAGGGGGCATCGTCACCACCTGCGATCACTGCGTCGACTGTATTTTCATCACCGATCAAGAAGCCAAGGTTCGGAAGAATCCCGCTCCAGTCGTCGTTTAAGTACATTAAGTTGTACCCGATGAGCAGGTACATCACGCACGCAATGGCGTAGAGCAAAACGTTCTTCGTTAAAATCTCAGTCGTATTTTTGGCGCGGACCAAACCAGCCTCAAGCATGGCAAAGCCTGCAGCCATCCACATGACGAGGGCTCCAGATAAAAGGAAGTAAAAAGTATCAAGGGCGTAGGCGAGCTGCGCCAAATCGCCCGCTAGCGTTGCTGTATCGTTCACAATGACTCTCCTGCGAAGTGTGTCTGCGGAACTAAATCAAATTAAAGTGCGTCGTTTCCGGATTCTCCGGTACGGATTCGGATGGCTTGCTCGAGGTTCACCACGAAGATTTTGCCGTCACCAATCTTCCCGGTGTTGGCTGCTTTCGAAATGGCCTCGATCACTTGATCGACGGATTCATCCGATGTGGCGACTTCGATTTTCACCTTCGGCAGAAAATCAACCACATACTCTGCACCCCGATACAACTCGGTATGCCCCTTTTGCCGACCAAAGCCTTTAACTTCGGTGACCGTGATGCCTTGCATCCCAATGTCAGACAATGCTTCTCGCACGTCGTCTAACTTGAACGGTTTAACCACCGCCGTGACAAGTTTCATGTGTTGCTCCTCGTGTAGAGACGATTTCATGGGTGGGACAAGTCCCGCTCATACCCTGTTTTGCAGATAGCGTGCCAACCCATCACTTCGCAGGAGATTGGCCTTTTTTCGGGGTTTACACCCGAATCAAGCACCGAGATTGCGCACGTGCGCCACTGTAACGAACTTACAAGCACCAGAATAGTGCGTGAGCTCCGAAAGTCTTTTTTGGCTTTTTCAGGACTGGCCCCATAGACTGCTCAGGAACTGGAGGAGGCTTCTCGATGTTGAACCGCGACACGCTTAATGACCTAGCAACGAAGATCAGCGACGCGTTACCTGAGCCTGCGCGAAAAATGCAAGCTGAGTTCAAACAGCAGGTCGAACACATGATTCAGCAAGGCTTAAAAGACCTAAATCTGGTGACTCGTGATGACTTTGACAGACAACAAGAAAAACTAGGGCGCGCCGAAGCGAAGTTGGCAGACCTGGAAACACGGCTCGCCCAATTCGAGCAAGGGGCGCTCGAAGCCCCCGAGAAGACGCCTTAATCCTACTCGCTTAACGCTCAACATCCACCCAAACATACTGTATAAATAAACAGTATGTTTGCCGAGCTTTGCTGCCAATCCAATTTCACCTTTTTAACCGGGGCCTCCCATCCGGAGGAACTCGTACAGCACGCGCACCAGCTTGGGTATGCTGGCATTGGTCTTACCGATGAGGCCTCTGTCTCTGGCGCCGTCCGCGCCCACCTTGCTGCACAGGCACTCGAGATGCCACTCGTGCATGGCAGCCTCTTTCAGCTCCAAGAAGGATTCACACTCACGTTACTGGCACCCTCTCGCGACAGTTGGGCAGACCTGTGCCAACTCATCTCACTGAGTCGTCGACGCGCCACAAAAGGGCAATACCACCTCAGTCACCGTGACCTCACCGGGCTGTCAGACTCCTTACTGTGTCTGTGGCATCCCGATCCCTTCGCCACCAACTGGACCGAGGCCCTGACCTGCCTCCAGTATCGATTCAAAGGACGTCTTTGGATTGCGGCTCATCTCCCAGAACATGGGCATCAAGCCCTCTGGGCAGAACGCATTGATTTGACGGCATTTGAATGGAACCTACCTGTCATCGCAACCATGCGACCACTGATGCACAGCCGTCGCCGACTCAAGCTGCAGCACACTCTGACCGCAATTCGACTGGGTCAACCACTGCGTGACATTGCGGATGACTTGCTCCCGTCGAGCGAGCGATGCTTACTTCCGTTATCCGCGCTGGAGAGTCGGTATCCAGCACCTGGCGACAAGCGACTTTGGGTATTCTCGAGCGATGCCAATGGTCACTGCGGGAATTACGCTATGAATATCCCAATGAAATCGTTCCCCCGCACTATGACTCGGAGCAGTCATACCTTCGCGCATTGGTCGAGCAAGGGGCACATGCGCGCTGGCCAGACGGGATTCCTGAGACGATCACAACACTCATTGAGAAAGAGCTGCAGCTGATCGAGACCCTCGACTACGCGCCCTACTTTCTCACCGTCCATGACATCGTGGCCTATGCCCGAAGCCAAGGCATCCTGTGCCAAGGACGAGGCTCGGCAGCCAATTCAGTGGTGTGTTACTGCCTGTGGATCACTGAAGTCGACCCTAGCCGAGTCGCGGTCTTATTTGAGCGATTCATTTCGAAAGAACGCAATGAGCCACCGGATATCGATGTCGATTTCGAACACCATCGTCGAGATGAGGTGATTGCGTATATCTACCGCAAATACACACCAGAGAGAGCCGCGCTGGCCGCTGCAGTGATTACCTACCGAAAGCGGTCTGCGATTCGAGATGTCGGGAAAGCATTAGGCCTTCCACTCGATCTGATCGAAGCGCTCTCTGGAAGTCTGGCGTGGTGGGACCACAGCGATCAGATGCAGGCACGGTTTGCAACACTTGGGCTCGACCCACAGGCTCCGACACTACAACTGTTACTCGAGCTGGTGAAAGAGCTCCTTGGGTTTCCGCGTCATCTGACACAGCACGTGGGTGGATTCGTGATTTCCCGTGGCCCACTGTCTGCGCTTTGTCCAATCGAAAACACGGCCATGGCAGAACGGACTTGTTTGCAATGGGATAAAGACGATATCGATGCGCTGGGTCTCATGAAAATTGATGTTTTAGCGCTTGGCATGTTGAGTGCCCTGCAACATGGACTCAAACTGGCACAGCACTACGCCAAATCACCTGACAGTCGTGGACCGTGGCGCACACCACCGAGCTGTCTTGCTGAGATCCCGGTCGAGGATCCCAAGGTCTATGACATGCTCTGCGCAGGCGATGCAATCGGCGTCTTCCAAATTGAATCACGCGCACAATTGGCGATGCTGCCAAGACTCAAGCCACGGACGTATTACGATCTCGTCATTGAAGTCGCCATCGTCCGTCCGGGACCCATTCAGGGAGAAATGGTGCACCCCTATCTCCGCCGACGCGCAGGTATAGAGCCCGTTGAGGCACAGCCTGCCGCGATTGAGACGGTCTTAAAACGCACCTTAGGGGTGCCCATTTTTCAGGAACAAGTGATTCAATTGGTGATGGTTGCCGCAGGCTTTTCCGCTGGAGAAGCCGATCAACTTAGACGGGCGATGGCAACGTGGAAAGGCGGTGCGGGGCTCGGGCATTTTCGAGAACGCATTCTCCAGGGAATGCGACAACGCGGCCATGATCTTGGCTTTGCTGAACGTTTGTGTCATCAAATCGAAGGCTTTGGTAAATATGGATTCCCAGAATCCCATGCCGCCAGCTTTGCCATCTTGGTGTACTACTCTGCGTGGCTCAAATACCATCTTCCGGAAGCGTTTTACTGTGGCTTACTCAACGCTCAACCCATGGGCTTTTACACACCAGCGCAGTTACTGGCAGATGCCAAACGCCATGGTGTGACCGTCCTTCCTATCGACGTCAACGCCTCAGAGTGGCTTTCCACACTCGAGCCCGGACAAGACCGCCCCAATCTAAGATTAGGATTACATCTCATTAAAGGATGGCGCGAGGAGGCGGCCCAGCGCCTGATTCAGATCCGCGGAACCGAACCTTTCCGCAGTTTGTCGGAGGTTCGCCAACGTACACGACTCTCAACCCATGATCTTGAGCTCTTGGCAGGAGCTCATGCCTTTCGAGCACTGTCAGACAGCCGCTTTGACAGCATGTGGCAAGTCGCAGATCACGAGGCACAACTTCCGCTACTGGCAGATCAGACAACCGAATCGTCATACACACCTCGAACACCCCGGCTTGGTGAAACGCTCGTCGCGGATTACGCCACAACTGGCGTGTCGTTGGTGGCACACCCGATGTCCTTGCTACGCTCCAAAACGCCGTTTACAGGCTGCTACAGCGCGCAACAACTGACTCAGCTTCCAAGGCATCAAACGATTCAAGTCACAGTCGCAGGGCTTGTCAGCACACGACAACGGCCAGGGTCCGCTTCAGGGGTCGTGTTTCTAACACTTGAAGACGAGACAGGCCAAATCAACTGCATCATTTGGCCTGATAAAGTAGAACGTTACCGCCAGCTCATTTTAAGCAGTCGCTTACTTAAGGCCACAGGACGGGTTCAAGACTCACACGGTGTCATCCATGTCATTGTTGACCAATTGGAAGACGTCTCGAATTGGCTCGGCCCATTACGAGTTCCCTCTCGGGACTTCCATTAGTCAGGGAACGAGGACATTCTCGAGCTCGACAAGACGTGATTCGGACAAATCGCCCATGGCCTGATCGAGTCGCAGCTGGTTTAAGACATGTGCGTGCCGCGCTTTTGCGTAATCGCGCTCTGCCGCAATCAAGGACTCCTTCGCATTTAAGACTTCCACAATGTCCCCGGAACCGACTGAATACGCAGCCTCTGTCGCCTCAACACGACTCGCGGCTGATCGAATCGAAAGCAAACGTGCATCCACAGTTCGGCTGCTCGCACGGAGTTCCCGAACCGCAACCTCGATGTCACGACGAACTTTACGGGTTTCACTCTCAAGGCTCGCCCGCGCGCTATCAACAGATGCCATCGCCGCCTCGATCCGTGCAGCATTGACGCCGTTGTTCCAGATCGGCGCATTTAACGTGAGGCTCAGTGCGTTCGAGCGTGTTGTCGCTGTCGCAGAGGTGGAGCCCCAAGTGTCGGATAGGCTGAAGACAGAGGACACACTGACATCAGGACCATCCATTGCTTTCGCTTCATCCAAATCGGCCAGCGCTGCGGTCAAGTTTTCTTGCCTTGCGATCAATGCGGGATGCGCCTCAACCAAGGACGCAATATCACTTGGGATTTCGCGATGCAGGTCGGCGACAAACTCAGGCGCCAATCCTTTTAAGGGACCGGGGTCTTCAGCTAACAATCGCCCAAGATCAGCACGTGCGGTTTCAAGCGCGACTTCTGCAGAAATCAATGAGACACGCGCCAAATCGAGAGAGGCTCGCGCCTGATCAACGTCGACGCGAGTGCCGATTCCCACATTCAGACGCTCGGTGGCTTGATCCAATTGTCGACTCACCGCTTCGACCCGTGCGGTGGCCGCCAAGAGATCCTGTTCTGCTGATTTCACCGCAAAATAAGCCGTGGCAACAGACACCAAATGCCCTTGCAGATAGTTGGTAAACGTCGCCTCAGCAGCCCGGGCCGAGGCATTCTGACCACGGATTGAGGCATCGAGCTCTGGGTCATACAGAGGTCGAGAGATCGTGACGGTGAGCGCACCTGACCGTGTGTTGGCATCTGTGGCTAAATTATTGGTTTGCGTCCCCGCGAGGCGCCCACTTGCTGACCACCCATCACCACCTTGGGTTTGCCGTTGCAGCGCTTTCGATCGATCTAAGGTTGCGACCTGCGCTTGCAGAGCAGGGTCTTCCACCAGTGCCCGTCGGTAGATCTCCGCCAATCCACGGGCATCCGCAACACCAACGGACGACACCACCAGGCCAGTAACCAGCACCGCCACCTTCACCATGCTTTATCCCTCATTTGCCGCCGGCATGTATCGCCCGGCTGATCCGTTGTACAGCATCTATCATAGAGGCGGCGCGTGACGGTTCAACATGTTGATTGATGCCATGGCCTAAATTAAAAACATGCCCAGCGTGGGGACCGAACGAGGACAAGAGGCGCTGGACTTCAGACTCAATAAAGTCAGCTGATCCAAACAGGACTGAAGGATCAAGATTACCTTGTAAGGCCACACGGTCCCCGACCCGACGACGACAGTCTCCAAGATCGACGGTCCAGTCGAGACCCAATGCATCGCACCCCGTCTCCGCCATCCGCTCGAGCCAGGCGCCACCGCCTTTTGTAAACAGAATCACCGGGACCCGGCGACCCTCAGCATCGCGTGTTAAGCCCTTCACGATGCGATCCATGTAGTGCAAGGAGAATCTTTCATAGGCCGGGGCCGTTAACACACCACCCCAGGTGTCGAAAATTTGCACTGCCTGCGCACCGGCTGCAATTTGCGCATTCAAATAGTCAGTGACTGCATCCGCCAACTTGGACAACAGCACATGCAACGCATCTGGGTCGGAGTACAACAAGCCTTTGGCATAGCGATATTCTTTGCTCCCACCACCCTCGATCATATAGGTAGCAAGTGTCCAGGGACTTCCGGAAAACCCGATCAAGGGTACTCGCCCATTCAGGGCTGACCGAATCGTACGGACAGCCTCCATGACATAGCTCAAGGCATCCGCCATCGGCGGGACAACCAGCGCATCAATGGCCGCACGCGTCCGCACGGGGTGACGAAACCGTGGGCCTTCACCCGCTTCAAAATACAGCCCCAAGCCCATGGCATCAGGAATGGTGAGAATGTCAGAGAATAGAATTGCCGCATCCAGTGGATAGCGATCGAGTGGTTGCAAGGTGACTTCACACGCCAATGTTGGATTGGTGCATAGGGCCATGAAATCACCAGCCTGAGCGCGCGTCTGCCGGTACTCCGGAAGATAGCGCCCCGCCTGTCGCATCATCCAGATGGGCGTCTGGTCGACTGGTTCGCGTGCAAGCGCTCGCAGGAACCGGTCATTTTTTAAGGCGATCATCAGACCCCCAAGTAGTCGAGCATGGCATTCGCCGCCTGACGCCCTTCTGCGATCGCGGTGACCACCAAGTCTGATCCACGCACCATGTCACCGCCGGCGAAAATCTTCGGGTTTGTTGTTTGATAGGGGTACTCACCCGCCTCTGGTGCAATCACGAGTCCAGACTCAGCGGTTTCAATCGCCAAATCAAGAAACCACTCAGCTGGGCTTGGTCGGAACCCAAAGGCAATCAACACACAGTCAGCCGGGACCACTTCTTCAGAGCCAGGGACAACTTCTGGTTGACGACGCCCATTCGCATCTGGCTCACCAAGCTGAGTCGTCACAAATCGAACCCCGGTGACACCAGTCGCATCCCCAACCACTTCAACAGGCTGGCGATTGAATAAAAAGTTCACGCCCTCTTCGCGTGCATTTGCGACTTCTTTACGTGAACCGGGCATATTGATTTCATCGCGGCGATACACGCAGGTCACGGCTTTGGCGCCTTGCCGAATCGCAGTGCGATTGCAGTCCATTGCGGTATCACCACCGCCCAACACAATGACGCGTTTGCCCTTCATATTGATAAACGCACTTGAGTCAGTTTCAAACCCAAGACACCGGTTCACATTCGAGACCAAATACGGCAATGCTTTAAACACACCCGGGAGTTGTTCTCCTGGGAATCCACCTGCCATGTTGGTGTATGTCCCCATCCCCAAGAAAATGGCATCAAAGCCTTCCATCAGCTCGCCGACAGAAATATCACGGCCCACTTCCGTGTTCAGCCGGAACTCAATCCCCATTGATTCAAAAATTGCACGGCGACGCGTCATCACCGTTTTTTCGAGCTTGAATTCAGGAATTCCGAACGTCAGCAACCCGCCAATTTCCGGATAGCGATCAAACACCACAGGTTTGACACCACCGCGCGCGAGCACATCGGCACAGGCCAATCCAGCCGGACCTGCGCCAATAATAGCGACACGCTTGTCGGTCCAGACCACATCCTCCATATTCGGGCGCCAGCCCAAAGCAAATGCGGTATCTGTGATGTATTTCTCGACAGATCCGATGGTGACTGCGCCAAACCCATCATTGAGCGTACAGGCCCCTTCGCAGAGGCGGTCTTGCGGACACACGCGACCACACACTTCAGGTAATGAGTTGGTCTTATGGCACAGCTCAACAGCGGCCATGATGTTGCCTTGACTGATCAACTCCAACCAATTCGGGATATGGTTGTGTACCGGACACTTCCAAGAACAATAGGGATTTCCGCAGGACAGGCATCGGTGCGCTTGGTTCGAGGCCTGCTCCGCCTGAAACCCATCATAGATCTCGACAAAGGCCTCTTTACGCATCTCCATCGGACGTTTCTCAGGGTCTTTGCGTCCGACATCTACAAACTGAAACGCGTTCTGCATCCGGTTGCTCATCGTCTCTCCTTACTGTGCATCCGCACGTGATGTGGTCAGCAAGCTCGTCAGGTTCGCTGCCTTTGGTTTCACCAACCAGAAGCGGCCAACATAGGATTCATAATCATCTAGAATCGCCCGACCCCAAGCGCTCTCCGTCGCCGCAACATAGCGCTCAAGATGACCGCGAAGATGCGCACGGTATTGCTCAGTATGCTCCGTCGCAATCCGAGTAATCTCGACCAACTCATGATTGTAACGATCCACAAAGGTCCGGGATAAATCCAAGACGTACGCGAACCCTCCGGTCATGCCTGCACCAAAGTTACGCCCGGTTTCGCCAAGTACGACCACCAGTCCACCCGTCATATATTCGCAGCAATGATCGCCGGCGCCCTCAACAACTGCCGTTGC
>RFUY01000360.1 GCA_009922705.1 Gammaproteobacteria bacterium | reverse complement strand
TGATAGCGAATGGTCGCTTCAGATTCGAACTGCAGGGTCATGTTTGGACCCACAAACACTGAGCGGATCTTTTTCAGACGCATCGCTTCAGTACGAATATCAGTCCGCTTTTTTGCATACTCTTCCAACGAGAGCAGCGAATTCCGGGCGATCTTAGTCATCTCTCTTACTCCTCGCGTAGTCCATAGGCCTTGGCGACCAAGGAAATCGGATGCGCCAAGTTCGGCTCATTGTTGTGGTTCTCACGAATACCCTGGGCGATGTGATGTCCTCCCAGTGGGCAGTCGCTTGAAATGTAATCAGGCTGTTGCTCGTTCATGGTCCGAAAGACCGGCTTACCAATTTTCTTTGAGGTCTCATGGAACTCTTTTTTAACCCCGTAAGTGCCAGCATGACCGCTACACCGTTCGGTCGTCTTCACATCCGTATCCGGAATCATTTTCAAAAATTCTTCGGTCTTTTTACCAATATTTTGGACACGACCATGGCAGGGTGCCTGGTACGAGACAGTGCCCAGCCCTGATTGGAAATCCGTTTTCATCAAGCCGTCTTTGGTGCGTGCAACAAAGTAGTCAAAGGGATCCCAGAAGGCCGCTTTGACCGCTTGCACATCTTCATCATCGGGATACATCAGCGGAATTTCCTGCTTGAACATCAAGGTACAAGAAGGGACTCCCGCCACGATGGCATAGCCCTCGCGAGCGAGTTTGGCGAGGTGCGGAATGTTAATCCGCTTGAGGCGATCAACCGCCTCTAAGTCGCCTTGCTCGAGTTTTGGCATGCCACAGCACACCTCTTTTTCTGCGACGACCCACGGAATGTCATTGTGGTCGAGGATCTTCATCAGATCTCGGCCGATGCCGGGCTCGTTGTAATTGATGTAGCAGGTTGCAAAAATCGCGACTTTACCTGGGGTCCGCTCACCGTCAGTGATCGCCTGCCCAGCCGCTGTGTGTTTTCCTTGGCGCAAGGTTTTCGGCGCAAACTCGGGGAGCCACGCGTCCTGATGCACGCCTAAGG
>RFUY01000359.1 GCA_009922705.1 Gammaproteobacteria bacterium | reverse complement strand
TGGTCTCACCCTGGAAAATCCCTTCAATCAAGGCATTCTTCTTCACCAACTTAAAGATCTTGGGCATCGGCCACGCAGGCGTATAAGACTCGAGACGCGCGACAGCACGTGGGCTCAAAATCAACATCCCGTGCGCACCCTCTCCACCCAGCACTTTCTGCCAGCTAAAGGTGGTGACATCTAACTTCTCCCACGGCATCTTCATGGCAAAGACGGCAGAAGTCGCATCGCAGAGCGTCAGCCCCTCCCGGTCATCGGAAATCCAGTCTGCGTGCGGAACGCGGACACCCGAGGTGGTTCCGTTCCAGGTAAACACAAGGTCACGCGCAGGGTCTGCACGCGTTAGGTCAGGTAGGAGCCCATAATCAGCCTCGTACCGGTTAACATCTGTGAGTTTCAGCTCCTGCAAAATATCGCTCAACCATCCACTGCCAAAGGATTCCCAGGCAAAGACGTCAATCCCCCGCGCACCCAGCAAAGACCACATGGCCATCTCAAAGGCCCCCGTGTCCGAGGCGGGCACAATACCCACGCGGTAATCGTCTGGAATCTGCAAGAGACGCTTGGTTTCTTCACACGCTGCCTTCAATGCCGCCTTCCCAATTGACGATCGATGCGACCGCCCGAGCGTCGACAGCTCAAGTTGACTGGCATCGTATCCGGGACGCTTTGAACACGGGCCTGAGGAAAAGTTTGGATTCGCTGGCTTGTGGAGAGGTTTTTCTTGCATGGACACAATAAGATCACTTCTGATGAATGAACAAACGTAACTTAGGCGGGCGAGTATGCGTTTTTCTACTCAAACGTCAATCCGGTAACGGCATCGTCATCCGGATTGTCGCTCGAGAGCGCTAGAGCCGTTTGCGCTCGGGAATGAGGCCTTCCGGGGCGTATCGGAGGGTAATGAGAAGGATCAAGCCGACCGTCATCAACCGCATGTGGGCTGCTCCCTCCAGTAGATGTGCCTTCAATGCGCTATTTGGATCCATCGCAGCAGTGAGCGTATCAATCAGCCAAAATCC
>RFUY01000358.1 GCA_009922705.1 Gammaproteobacteria bacterium | reverse complement strand
GGAAGGTATCCGGTGTCTTGCATGACCGATTCAACATGAGAAATGCTTTGCTCTGTGACAAATCGACCCAGCGGCCCTGGTGCAGCATAGTCTAGTAACGTGGTGAGCAAGGTCAGGCTACAAATGCGGTCCCCCTCCCCACGGACACTCATCCACGCGGTCATCAAACTGGCAAGCACACCGCCAGCACAATAGCCCATCACCTGCACAGGCATGCGAGGACACATCCGAGCCAGTTGATCCATCGCTTGCACACAGCCATCCAACACATAGTGGGTCATGTCATACCCACGAAGCGATTCTGTCGGATTGACCCAGCTCATCATAAAGACGGTGAAGCCGGACTGGACTAACCACTGGACCATCGAGGTCTCCGGCGTGAGATCGAGGATGTAATAGCGATTCACGAATGCAGGAATGATGAGCATCGGATGCGCGTGGGTTGTGTCGGTTTGCGGGCGATATTGGATTAATTGAAACAGTTGATTCTCGAACACCACGTCGCCTGGCGTCAGCGCCAGCGTTTCGCCGACCACAAAGGTATCCGGGCGAAGCGTATCCGGTAGGATACTCTGTGCCGCCAAGTCCTCGCGCCAGTTGGCCAACCCTTGCGAGAGATCAAGGGTGCCATTGCCCAATTGATCGCGAACCCTAGCGAGTACTGTCTCGGTCTGGCGCAGTTGTTCAAGACATCCCCTCAATTGAGCGCGATCCTCTGGGGACAGTTCGGGCAACACGTCTAAGAGCCGAGTTGCCCAGGCCTCCCAGTCTTCACGCGAGCGGGCAGTGGTCAATGCGGTCAGGAATTCTGGCAGCACTTGCGTCGATAGTGCATGCCAAGTCTCCGGATCACGCGTCGCGAGAGAAGACAGATAGGTCCCCCAATCCTGCAACAGAAGGGGATCATTGAAGCGGAGCCACTGCGCTTCATCAGCCAACCGATCGATCCAGGTCTGAACCCAGTAGAGATCAGACTCGGGTCCTGTTGTATTCAATCCCCGCACAGAAATCCTCGATAGTGCTTTGCGCTTTGCC
>RFUY01000357.1 GCA_009922705.1 Gammaproteobacteria bacterium | reverse complement strand
ATGGCGATGACTACCACTACCACGCGACCCGCGACTTCCCGTTCTTCATGGGGTGCTATATGGCAAAGCCCCACGCACAAAACTTCCAACAGAAGTCACACCAAGGCAGCGGTACTTGCCCCAGTTCGATACCCCGCGTCGGGCAAGGATCGGGGCTCGGTGGACCTGGCATGGGGCCCAAGCCAGGTGGTCCAGGTGGACGACCCAATTTTGTAAAAGCCACCCAAGTCTTAGGACTCTCCGAAAGTGTGATCAAACGTGCTCTTGGGCCACCACCGGGTAACTTTAGACAGGCAGCTCAGACCCTCGGGATTAGCGAGCAGGCGCTCCGGGACGCCTTGGACAAGCCAAACTGATGCCTCCTCCGATCACTGCTGACTCAGCCAGTCACGCACATCGCCTAGTGCGCATCCTCATCCTCGAGGATGATCCTGTGATACTGGCGAGTCTCATCAGCGTGCTTCAATCGAGTGGGTTTGAAGCGCTAACACCAGTCAGTCTTCTCACCGATGCCTTGCAGCATCTCGAGGCAGGGGAATTTGACATCGCGTTGGTCGATCTCAACCTACCAGACGGGTTCGGATTTACTCTGATTGAGGCGCTTGCCCGACATATCCCGCGCATTCCCTCGTTGGTTCTCACCTCGATGATTGATCAAACGGCGGTTGTTGACGCCATTCAAGCGGGCGCGAGCGGCTACATCATCAAAGACGATTCAGCAATTCAGATCAATCACGCGCTCCTTGAAGTGCTCGCAGGTCACCAGATTTTGAGTGCAGCGGCCACCGCGCTCCTCATGCAATATGTCGGGGCTCTTGCACCATTACATTCGCCAACCGCACTCAAACAACTCACCGAGCGTGAAGCAGAGATTTTGGACTTGATCGCACAAGGACTTTCCTATCAACAAATCGGCGAAGTGCTCACAATCGCAACCTCGACAGTTCAAACACATATCAAAAGTATCTACGCAAAATTAAAGGTTCGAAACAAAGCGCAAGCGATTCGAACTGCCTTTGGCCCAGGTCAGCACTCTACGTAAGC
>RFUY01000356.1 GCA_009922705.1 Gammaproteobacteria bacterium | reverse complement strand
TCTTAGCCATATAATTTCATTATCAGTAATTGAATCTGGCCTCATTTCAAGTGTCAAACCAATAATTTTTACATCGGCTGATTCATTAATTTTATGTTCTTCAATAACCTTGCCGCCATCGCAGAAGCGGCTGGAGCGAGCCTCGCCAAGGCCGTCCGAGTGACCGTATTTTTGACAGATCTCGCGCACTTTTCTCGAGTCAATGAAATCATGGCGCGTTTTTTTCCGCAGCCATGGCCAGCACGTGCTGCGCTCGGGGTCGCACAGTTACCGCGAGGCGCTCGGGTCGAGGTCGACTGCATCCTGCACCTAGACTGAAGCACTCCCTGCGTTTTAGCGGGCGCAGCCTCCGTGGATATCCCCAAAGAACAGCAGTCCATCACAGCACTGCGCGGAGTTGGTGCAGCGCTCGCGCAACGTTTAGCCGTGCTAGGGGTAGAGCGGGTGCAGGACCTGCTATTTGTTCTGCCCACCCGATATGAAGATCGCACGCGTATCCAACCCATCGGTAGCGTCCTAGCAGGCACGCGTGCGGTCATCGAGGGGCAAATCCAACTGACCGAAGTCGTGTACCGACGGCGCCGACAATTGTTATGTCGACTCGCCGATGGCTCAGGCTTTTTGACCTTACGCTTTTTTCATTTTTCCTCGAGTCAACAACAAGGCCTCGCGCGGGGCGCCACCCTCCGCTGTTTTGGTGAAATCAGACGCGGTCCGATGGGCCTTGAAATGGTTCACCCAGAATATCAGCGGTTGTATGACGCAAACGCCACTTTAGAAGAGGTGCTGACGCCCATTTACCCGTTGACTGAAGGTGTGAGTCAGGCGCGACTGCGATCACTCATCAAGCAAGCGATGAAGTTCGGCGTGAGTGGTATCAAAGATTGGTTACCTGCAGAGATGACTCGCGCCCTCGGGTTACCGGCACTAGGTGACGCTTTGCGTATCGTGCATGAACCACCCCGCGATGTGGCGCTTGAAGAGCTCGATGCGGGATGCCACCCCGCTCAACGCCGCCTCGCATTTGAAGAATTACTCACCCATCAGGT
>RFUY01000355.1 GCA_009922705.1 Gammaproteobacteria bacterium | reverse complement strand
GACAACGTCACGGGTGTGGTGGTGATGCCAGAAAAAGAAGGATATACGGCTGAAGAGTTCCGTGACACCCTAGAAAAGCGCATCAACTCCCTCAGTGACGCGTTCGGCCGGAGCGTCAGTGGCGTGACGGTGGACATCGGCTCCGACGCTCTGGGTAACCGTCGCTTTGAATTCACCACTGGCACGACCGGTAACGACTCGTTCTTAAAAGTGTCCGGCAACAGCATTTGGGGCTTGGCAGACCTTGAGTCGGCGCGCGGTACCACCAGTCGTTGGCTTGAGCCGTCTCAGGCCCGCGATGAAAACGGCTTTCCGCTTTACGTTGATCGTGATGGGTTGGAAACCACGGACCCTGGCGATTTCTCTGAGGCGGAAACCCAAGACCTTTGGTCTCCCATTTTCTTGGATAAAGGTGAGCTCACCTTTGATACCAGCGGTACGATTGCATCGCCACAAGGCGCCATTAGCCTCCAGCCGACCACCATTGGCCAATCAGGCGCCACGCTGCAGTTTGCCATTGACTTGAGCGCATCAACACAGTATTCGTCACCGTTTGCGGTGCTTAAACAAGATCAAAACGGCCAACCTGAGGGTGACCTTTTGGGTGTGGACATTGGTGACGATGGCTTGGTAAGTGCCAGCTATTCCAACGGCACGCAAAAATCGCTCTCAAAGATTGTGCTGGCGAACTTTGCGAGTGCACAGGGTTTGCGGCAAATTGGTGATTCATCGTTTTACACCACCGCCAAATCTGGTGCCGCAGAGATTGGTGAGGCCGGCTCGGCTGGCTTTGGCACGCTTCGTGCTGGTGCCACAGAACGGGCCAACGTGGATTTGACACAAGAGCTGGTGGACTTGATTACGGCACAACGTAACTTTCAAGCCAACGCCAAAGCCATTGAAACAAGTACCGCAATGACCCAAGCGATTATTCAAATTCGCGCCTAAACCTAAGGGGCTAGGCGCCTGAGCAAGGCAAACCGATGGACCGACTGGCTTTTACCGCTGCAGCGGCTGTGAATGAAAAAAAGATTGCACGGCAGCTGATGA
>RFUY01000354.1 GCA_009922705.1 Gammaproteobacteria bacterium | reverse complement strand
CACGACAAATCCATTCCCGCATTAGAGGGCTGGCACCTCTCGTCCTTGCGTGTGATAAAACTCACGCACTGTCTGCGCAAGCGTTCCCGCCGCAATGCCCTCCCGCAGGCGTGCCATCACACGTTGATAGTGACGTAAATTATGAATCGTGTTGAGTGTGGCTCCGAGGATCTCCCCGCACTTATCTAAATGGTGAAGATAGGCTCTGCTGTAATGTTGGCAGGTATAGCAATCACACCCCAAATCAATCGGATCCCCATCGGCTCGGTTACTCGCATTTCGTAACTTGAGAACTCCCTGATCCGTGAACAGGTGCGCATTGCGAGCGTTACGCGTGGGCATCACGCAATCAAAGAGATCAACGCCTCGCCGAACACCCTCGACCAAGTCTTCTGGTTTGCCAACCCCCATCACGTAACGTGGCTGATTAGCAGGTAGTTTAGGTGCTGTATGTTGCATCACCTCCAGCATTAATGGTTTCGGCTCACCCACAGAAAGCCCGCCAATGGCATACCCGTCAAATCCAAGGTCAACCAACGCTTCTAGACTTTCATCGCGTTGATCGAGAAACATGCTGCCCTGAACGATTCCGAACAGCGCATGCGGAGAGTCACCATGCGCTGTCAAGGAGCGTTTTGCCCAACGCAAGCTTAGTTGCATTGAGGCGCGAGAGGCACGCTCATCGACCGGGTAGGGCGTACACTCATCAAAAATCATCACAATGTCCGACCCAAGCGCCCGCTGCACCGCCATTGATCGCTCTGGATCTAACCAAACTTCAGAGCCATCGATGGGACTCCGAAAGCGCACGCCCTCTTCACTGATCTTTCGCAGCTTGCCAAGGCTAAACACCTGAAATCCCCCGGAATCAGTCAAGATTGGGCGATCCCAATGAATCATCTGATGCAGGCCACCCAGCGCTTGGATCTGTTCCGCACCAGGGCGCAGCATTAAATGAAAGGTATTCCCAAGAATGATTTCTGCGCCAATGGCCTTGACTTGATCTGTGGTCACCCCTTTCACGGTGCCATAGGTACCCACCGGCATAAA
>RFUY01000353.1 GCA_009922705.1 Gammaproteobacteria bacterium | reverse complement strand
CCAGTGGTATTTCAAGGTCACCGACTATGCCGACAGGCTGCTGGATGACCTAAAGACTCTCGAGGGTAATTGGCCCTCCAAGGTATTGACCATGCAGCGCAACTGGATCGGCAGATCCTATGGAGCAAACCTAACCTTTGAGATTGAGGGTAGAGCCGAGCCAATTGAGGTTTACTCCACGCGTCCAGACACTCTATTTGGGGCGACCTTCATGGTCGTTGCAGCGGACTCTGACCTCGCAAGTGAGCTTGCTGCAGGTTCGTCTGCCGAAGTGCGAATGCAGTTCCACAGCTACCTAGAGAAGACCAAGAAGGCAAACGACATCGAGCGACTTGCGACAGATCGTGAGAAGACTGGTGTATTCCTCGAACGGTATGCAATCAATCCACTAAATGGAGAGAGACTACCGATTTGGGTATCCGACTACGTGCTTGCTGACTACGGAACCGGTGCCATCATGGGCGTTCCGGCAAATGGTCGGTCACACGTTCGTTTAAAGTCAGATAATTTGAATCCATATAGCCAAAGACAGTTGTTCTTGGCAGCATGGTGACGTTTGGCATTGCCGCCATCTCGTCAATGATTTTTGCAATCCAATCAAGTGCGGGTGTGTCATCAATAGAAATGTCTGCTTCACCAAGCAACCAGCCGCCAAATTCATTTTGTTCATCGGCAATGATCACACGGGCACCGCTGCGGGCGGCTTGTAACGCCGCCATCAGTCCGGCAGCCCCACCACCAGCCACCAAAACATCGCAATGCGCATGGGTTTTTTCATAGCGGTCCGGATCATTATGGTCATCGGCAGCTTTGCCAAGTCCGGCGGCGTTGCGGATGACATGTTCATATTTCATCCACATTGACGCTGGCCACATAAAGGTCTTGTAGTAAAACCCGGCCGGGAAAAACCGTGCCAGAACCGAATTAATTGCACCAATGTCGAGGGACAATGATGGTACACGGTTTTGGCTTTCCGCATATAAGCCGTCAAAGATTTCAATTTGTGTGGCCCGAAGATTCGGTTCGGCATAGGCACCTTTGCCCAGCCTG
>RFUY01000352.1 GCA_009922705.1 Gammaproteobacteria bacterium | reverse complement strand
TGCACTTGCGTCTACACGTCCGCCATGCCGACCATTCTCAATGGAGTTGCGTGCCTTTCAGAAATTCGATGAATGCGTTCTGAGTGCGTGCAGCGTCTGGATGGATCCAAGCGCAGAAGTGTGATCCCTCCATGACCCACAGGCATTGCGATCTTGCAATTTGATTGCTCGCAATGACAGCCTGATAGAGCAACAGATTGTCATGAGTTCCATGCACGATCAACGTTGGACAGCGGATCTCGGCCAGCTCAACCGGTGCCATGATGGTGAATTGCTTGATATCGTTCAAGACTCCTGCTCCTGAGAGGGATCTGCTTCCATTGTCTTGACGGCTCTAAGTAAGCTCTGGGCAACGCCGGTTTGAGCGGCGCGGGGCCGCCAAAAGTTGTCTGACGTGGCCTTTGTGTTGCATTGAGACTTGAATCAGCCCCTGGATAGCTGATTACGGGCTCTTTGCCTTCTCTTTTGGCACCCTGTTCAGCCCAACAGCAACACCAGTTCTGTGTTCATGCTGCGGCCAGTAGATGGCCACGAGCGAGAAACAGATTGGTCAGTGCGGCCATCACATTAATCTTGCATCGATTCTTGGCCAGGCCACGCAGTCGGGTCTTTTGAAAGCCGAACTGTTGTTTGATCACCCTGAATGGGTGCTCGACCTTGGCGCGGACGTGTGCCTTTGCAGCCTCGATCAGATCCTCAAGCCTTCCTTCTGGAGTGTCAGGTAGCGCTCGGCGTTTGCCTGGTCGCATCGCCACCCGAAACACTGCTGAATGGCCCGCCATTTCAGGTCGTTTAGTGATGCCCTGGTAGCCGGCGTCGCCGTAGACGACCTCCTCATCGCCATGCAACAGCTCAGCCGCTGGGGTGAGGTCGTGCACGTTGGCGGCTGTGGCGACGACTGAATGGATCAGGCCGGAGTCCTTGTCGACGCCGATATGGACTTGCATCCCGAAATACCACTGGTTTCCCTTCTTGGTCTGGTGCATCTCGGGATCGCGCTTCCCTTCTTTGTTCTTGGTGGAACTGGGTGCCGCGATCAAGGTGGCATCG
>RFUY01000351.1 GCA_009922705.1 Gammaproteobacteria bacterium | reverse complement strand
AATACCCACGGGGATAAAGACATAAAACGAAGCTCGCCAGCCCCAATAGACCATAATGAAAGCCACGAGCGGCTGAGCCAGCGCGGCGCCTAACGTAAGACCGGTGCTCGCCACCGCATTAGGGATCGCCCATTGCCCAACCGGGAACCAGCGTTCAACCGCGGCGGCCTGCACTGGGAACATCGGCGCATGAGCCACACCCAATAAAAATCGAACCACCATTAAGGTGCCAATCACACCGGCAGTCGACGTAACCCACAACCCTGGCAAGAACCCCGTGAGCCATGACGCCAACACCCAAAAGAATCCTGCCCCGAGAAGGGTACGACGGGGACCAAACCGCTTGCCCAACACACCACCCGGCAACTGGAAAATGGCGTAGCCCCAGATAAAGCTCGCGTAAATCCAACCCATTTGCAATTCGCTGATCTGCAACTCAGGCATGATCTGCTCACCCGCGACGTGAATGTTCTGCCGCATCAAATAAGCAAGAAAGCTGAGCGCAAAAATAACCGTGTAAAACCGCCAGCGAACAGGAATTCGATAACCCATCAAGACGATGTGCCCCTATCGAAGGTGCCTGTATTAGGGGTCAATGGATCACGTGGCACGTCAACCGCGCCAGCACGCAGGGCACGCGCCATCGGCGCGCAAACAAAGATCATGACTCAGACATCGCAAGGCGCTCACGAACATAGCGGCGGAGATCAAGGCTGTAGTCCTCCATTGGCGCATAAAATCCGGACTTGAAAACCGTGTTGCTCATGCCTCGCTGCACACTCTCGCAGATGGACCAATCCTGTTGATTCACCAAATCCCAAAACGTCACCGCATCGCTTGGATCGAACGCGTCAAGGGACATCTCATCGGGGTGAAACAAAAAATCGCATTGAATCCGCGTTTTCGATGCAGACAATGGCCACACGTAAAAAGCGGCGACGTGGTCCATAGCCAAACTCAGCATCAAATTGGGGTAAAAGAGCTCGCCCTTGTGATGCGTCTTCTCGGTTTCACTCAGTCCCGGGAAGGGGGCACGGACCGTTTCACCACT
>RFUY01000036.1 GCA_009922705.1 Gammaproteobacteria bacterium | reverse complement strand
GCGCGCGCCAAGAGCCCGTTGCAGCGTGTTCCCGGGTTTATCGCGGGGATCCGTGCAGTCGATTATCTCATTTCACAGGATTATCTGACTGGAGCTGTCCTACCGTTAGATGGTGGTCGCCCGCTCGGGATGCCTTAAATTCAGGCCATTAAAAAAACCCCGATCGAAGTCCTAAAACATGGTTGAAATGTCATCAAAAGCCTGTCAGCGTTAAGGCCTCAGGTAGGACGATGCGCGAACGAATTCTTCGATTGAATATCGCTGGCGCCCCAATCGAATGGCTCGATTGGCAGGACGCCGTCACCCTACAGGCCCGCGGTATGGTGGCCTGGACTCTCGGCTCCCCCTGTATGACCGTCCACGGCGGTCGATCTCGACTCACTGGACAGCAAACAACCTTAGTTCTGCATTCGATCATGGCGTGCGACGGCCGGATCCACGATCTCGCAAACCGAATCCCAAATCTCACCAACCCAGCACTTTTTCGGCGCGATCAGCAGCTGTGTCTCTATTGCGGCAAGACCTTCCACGACAAAGAGCTGACACGTGATCATGTCATCCCACTCTCCCGAGGAGGGCGCGACCATTGGATGAATGTGGTCACCGCCTGTCGCCGCTGTAACCAGCACAAAGGCAACCGCTTACTCGACGAGATCAACATGGAACTCTTGGCGTTGCCTTACACACCGAACCATGCCGAGTACCTAGCGCTGACCAACTCGCACCGAATTCGCGCCGACCAAATGGAATTTTTGCGGCCCATCTTTGGGCGTCAATCTCGGCTCCGGGAAGTGCTATCCTAAGGAACGTCTCGTTGTCCTGAAGGAGCCAGTCTTGCGTCTGTTAATCATCAACTGTGATGACGTTGGCGCAGCCATCCAAAACGCCTATGGACAGTATGGCGACATGCTGGAACGTGCGATGCGACGTGCAGCGCCTGACCTCGAGATCCAGCATGCGGATGCACTGACCGGACCCTTACCGCCAGCCACTGAGTTTGATGCGGCGCTCATTTCAGGCTCGCGCGCAGATGCGTTCGGGAATGACCTCTGGATCCGTCGACTCATCGAGTGGGTTCAGCACGTCGACCGTCCCTTGGCCGGGATTTGTTTTGGGCACCAATTGCTTGCGCAAGCCTTTGGTGGACAGGTCGCTCGAGCGCCCGAGGGGTGGGGGCTCGGATATCAATCTGTGACGGTCCTCACGCCCAGACCTTGGATGTCAGAACCGATCCGCACCATCGGGGTGCTGGTGAGCCACCAAGATCAGGTCTTACGACTGCCGAGGGGGGCGATTCCCATTTTATCAGCCCCATATTGTCCTCAGTTTTCATTCGAAATCCCCGGTGTTGCCCTGGGCCTGCAGGGGCATCCCGAATTCGATGCTGGCTATGCCCGTTTGTTGATGGAGCGTCGCCGCGGCATTATTGATGGCGCCCGAATCGATGCCGCCATTCCAACGTTGGCCACGCCAACCGATGCGGCGCTACTAAACCGGTGGCTCTTAACCTTCCTGAGGACTGCACAATGACGACACCCTGGACAATTGAAGTGACCCGAGGAGGTTACGTCGAGAGCCGACACAGCGGACATGGTCTTGTCACAACCGCGTCCGGGGAGCGTGTGTTGGAATTTGGAGAGATCGATCGTCCCACCTTTCCTCGCTCAGCGGCCAAATGGGTTCAGGGACTCCCCTTGGTGGCCAGTGGCGCAGCCGATCGATATCAACTAAGCCGGGCTGAACTCGCCATTGCCTGTGCCTCGCACAATGGGGAAGCACAGCATTGTCAAACTGTACTCAACTGGTTGACGCGACTGGGGCTGGCTGAATCCGATCTCGAGTGTGGGCCCTCTTGGCCCTTTACCGAGCCGTTGCGCCTAGAGGCAGCCGCACGCGGCGAAACGCCGCGCCCGTTGACCCATTGCTGTTCTGGAAAACATGCAGGCATGTTAAGCGTGTGCCTGACGCATGGTTGGCCAACTCAGGGCTACACACAACGAACACATCCATTGCAGCAGCATCTCACCACGGTGATGACAGAGGTCTTTGGACCGATTGTGGAGACCGCCCCCTGTGGCATTGATGGATGCTCGGTACCAACGTTCGCGCTGCCACTCCAGGCATTGGCACTTGGCTTTGCGCGTCTCGGAAGCGGTGACTTAAGCACTCCCCTAGCGACAGCCGCACGACGACTGTTTGAGGCACAGGTCCATGAACCCTGGATGATCGCTGGTTCAGACCGACTCGATACGGCCTTGTTAGAGGCAGGGCAGGGGCGACTGCAGGTCAAGATGGGCGCAGAGGGTGTTTACTGTGGCGCGCTCCCAGACCGTGGGTTGGGATTTGCCCTGAAATGTGAAGATGGTGCATTACGTGGTTCGGAAGCCCTTGTCGTCGCGGTCTTAGAAAGCCTCGGAGAGCACGACATCGTAGCCGCACTTCCAGACGCGATGCGTCATCAGAAGATCTTGAGTGCGCGAGGGGTTCCGGTTGGAGAAGTGCGTGTTAGTGGTCTGGGGTCACGATTGCGCCCGCGTAAGGTGCCGTCTGCGTGAGTTGCCCAGTACTCACAACGGGCGCCAACATCAGCTCAACGTCCCGTTGCGCAAGACGCGCGACTTCGGCGGCCACAACATCAGTCGCGATTGAGGCTCCAATCGCGAGACGGGCGCGGATGAAGGGCGCCTGAATGACACGGGACATGTGCGTCACAAAATCATCATCGTCCGCATAACTGGCAAAGAGTTTTCCAGGCCCATGGTAGCTCAAGGCCAAGGGCACCACAGGGACGCCAGCGCGACAGGCCGCTTCTATCAAGCGACTTCGAAACTTCAGTGGCATCGGACCGCGCGTCGAGGTTCCTTCCGGAAAGACCACGACTTGGTCTCCAGCATTGAGCGCGGCCTCAATATCAGCCAAGGCGCGATCCGCAGACCGACGGTCACCGCGGTTCACATACAGCGTACCGGCCCCAGAGGCCAAACGGCCAACGATCGGCCAGTGCGCCACCTCCGCTTTAGATAAAAACCGAACCTGCATCACCGAGCCAATCACCAGAATATCGAGCCAGGACAGGTGGTTGGCGACAATCAAACAAGGCCCTTTTGGTAACTCACCAACCAACACGCGTTCAATGCCAAACAGATGCAGCGCCTTGCGATGCCATAACTGAATTCGACGACGCATTAAGCGACGATCAGCTCGCCGTAATAAGCGTTTTAACGTGAACAGGCCGCCCACCATATGGAGCAACACCGCCAAGGTCTTCACGCGGTTTCTCGCGCACGAAGTGGCGCCACCACCTGATCAGCGGCCGCAGACTCGCGACCGAGGAAATGGCGAAAATATCGATGGTTTAAATTGTCCATATCAAGCAACACCATGAAATCAGCAACGCCAAATTCACGGTCTAGACTGGGCTCACCACAGATCCAAGCGCCAAGCCGTAAGTACGCTTTCAACAGAGGCGGCACAATCGCCCCGTCGACATGATCACCGTCATAATGCGCGACTGGCACGCGAGGCGTTGCGCGGAGTTCAGTTGGACTCAACTGGGTCGCCCGAAACCCGTTCATCAAGGTGTGCACCAATCGACCATCATCACGGCAAGGGACACTGGCACACCCCAGCAGGTAATCGATGTCCCAAGCGCGCATCAACTGCGCAATCCCACTCCACAGCAGCATGATGCCGCCACCGGATCGGAAATCAACGTGCACACAGGTCCGACCGAGCTCAACCACCTCGCCGTGTAAGCTGGCGATAAAGGGGGCGTCGAATTCAGATTCAGAGTAATACCGACCAATCCGTTCAGCAGATGCCCGTCGCAGTAATCGCGTGGATGCAATGACGCGTCCAGTCGCAAGCTCTTCAACAAACAAATGATCACAGTGTGCATCGAAGGCATCGCATTCGACACCCGGGCGACTGGTGTGGACCGTTGCCCCCATTTCACGGGCAAAGATGTCATATCGGAGACGCTGGGTGTGTTCAACCTCTGCGGTTGAGGTTGCTAAGCGAACAGAAAATCCCTGACTACGGTTGAGCTCTGACACTACGGTCTCCATGCGCCTCACTTTTTTGCAGTCTATGAAGCAGGTAAGACACTTCGATGAAGAAATGATGACAGTTTTGTGACGGTGTCGCGAGTCTCTAGTCGACCGTCAGCGTCATTCCATCGCATGCAACGCTCACCGGACCATCCAACGGTAAGGGGGCCTCTAAGAGGTACTGTTCTAACTGATGGCCAATATGGGTGAGATACACACGCGGAGCACCAACATGCTCCGCGAATGCCAAGGCCCGATCGAGGCTAAAGTGGTTCCGTCCAGCGTCCGGAGGGTAGGTGCAGTCAACAATCACCGCCTTTGGTGCCTCACGGCGTAACTGCTCAAGGCTCTGGGGACCAACCCCGTCGCAGTCTGAGAGGTAGGCAATCGACTCTCGACGTCCCCGCAGCACATACCCAAAGCAAAGCCGAGAGTGGCGCAGTGGCAATGGAATCACCGTCAATTCCTCAGAAATCGTCGTCGGCACGTAGGGCAGCAGTTGGTGACTAAAGTCAAAGCAACCCGGATGCGTAAAAAGATCGTCAGCACCATTCTCGTCAGGGGGACCATACACAGGAATCGCCGGTAAGGGCCCCCAGCGCAACTGAAATAAGCCCTCCACATGATCCATATGATAGTGGGTGAGGATCACGCCACGGAGCACTGATGGATCGAGCCACTCAGCAAGATCGGTTCGTCCAGCATCCAAGAGGTAGCGACCTGTCGAGGTCACAATCTCCGCAGAACTCGGTCGACGCCGATAGCGTTCGTCGACGCGGGCGCGCGCGCACACGCGACAACTGCAGCCGAAGACGGGGATTTGTGCGGCATTCCCGGTCCCCAATAACCGGATCAACATGCCAGCATCCTCACCAAGGTCTGCGCGACCTCTGGGAGGGCTCTAGTATTGTCCAAAACAAGCCAGGCTTGGTCGAGCAAAGAGTCCGATTGCAAACGGTCATTACGCCGTAACCGCTCCGAGATCGCAGCGTGCGACTCGCGACCCCGAGCGGTCAGCCGGCCGGCCAAGACTTCCGGATCTACCGTCAGCACAATGAGTCGAGCCTCAGGGACACGGCGCTTCGCGTCAGGCCAATACGCGCGACTTCCATTCACAATCACGCACCCCTGACCCTCACATTCTGCGTGTCGGATGCCATAGGATAAGCCATGGGCAGTCCACCACCATAAGAAGTCTCCGTCGTTGACGGCCCTCGAGAATGCAGCCGCTGAGAGGGTTTCAACCTGCTCAGAGGGATCAGACGGCCGCGTAATTGTGCGTTTTGCGATCCGCAGAGCTGGATTGAGGCGCGCGGCTTCAGCCATCACCGCATTTTTACCTGCACCAGAGGGTCCACACAGGTAAAACAAGCGCGCCACGTCAGAATACCCGTCGCCCAGACACAAACGTTTGTAACACTCGGACCGCTTGGTGGTCATCGGCAAACACCACAAAATCCGCGCGCTTGCCCTCGGCAAGAACACCACGATCACTGAGCCCCGCTGCCTGGGCAGGCCCACTGGTCACCATCGCCAATGCCTGTTCTAACGGCACGCCGATTTCTGGCTCGGTCAGCTTCACAGCCGCCTGCAGCAATGCGGATGGATAATAATCTGAGCTCAAGACATCCAACCAACCGGCGGTCGCAAAGTCTTTCGCCGCAACATTCCCAGAGTGGGATCCACCCCGAATCACATTAGGTGCGCCCATCATCACTTTGAGTCCACGCGCATGTGAGGCTTGACCCGCCTCCAACGTGGTGGGGAATTCCGCGAGGGTACAGCCAAGCGCGACAGATTCCTCCACATGGGCGATGCTCGCATCGTCATGCGACGCCAAGGCAATCCCGTGCCGATGACATAAGGCCGCAATGCGCTGACGATTAGGCTCGGAGAACTGTGCACTGGAGGCTGCGTGATCAAGCATCATTTGCGCAAACACATCATCCGGGTACCCGTATTTTTTCTGGTTATACTCGCGGTACTTCTCAATCGACGCAAATTGCCGTTGTCCCGGGGCATGATCCATCAGTGAGACCAAGTCAATCCCCGGGACACCAGCCCAGGGTTCAAAGGACTCATCCGTCCCGCGGCAAGACACTTCGCAGCGCAAATGAATCCGGTGATCAACCCGAAAGATGGCCTCATCACGGACCTCTAACAGCGTTTGAATCGACTCCGCAGCAATCCGCTCGCGTGAAGCACTCAGTTCCCCAAAACCATACCCTACCGCGATCGCATCAAACACGGTGGTGATCCCAGCCGAAGCCATCTGTGCATCATGCGAGAGCAATGCGTACTTCGCGGGCCAATGCACACCGGGTCGCGGCTCAAAATATTTTTCGTGATTATCGGTATGGAGCTCGATTAAGCCAGGGATGAGTCGATGCTCACCCGCTTCAATCACGCCAAAGCCTTCTGCGACCGCGTCTTCGAATGCCACAATCTGACCTGCCTCGACACACACGGTCCCCGGCCGAAATGCGCCTTCCCAAAGGACATGGTGACTCGAAAATCGTTG
The DNA here is from genome assembly GCA_009922705.1 of Gammaproteobacteria bacterium. GTDB lineage: Bacteria > Pseudomonadota > Gammaproteobacteria > Pseudomonadales > Litorivicinaceae > HIMB30. The sequence goes on along the minus strand of RFUY01000036.1, from coordinate 6,289 downwards.
CGTCATCGTGCGGACTCCAGTGCATAGAGGCGATCCGCTAAACGCGTCCGTAATTGCTCGTCATGAAAAATGCCCACTACGGCGGCGCCGCGCTGGCGGGCCTCTTCAATCAACAGGGCAACCGCTTCACGGTTAACAGCGTCAAGAGAGGCTGTCGGCTCGTCCAACAACAGGATTGGATACTCAACCATAAGACTCCGCGCAATGTTCACGCGCTGTTGCTCACCACCAGAAAACGTCGCTGGGGCAAGTGACCACAGTGACTGCGGTAGATTTAAACGGGTTAATAACGCCTCTGCACGGGCGGCGACACGAGACTCATCAACGCCCTGTCGACGCAACGGTTCACACACCAAATCCCAGGTAGAAATACGGGGAATGACGCGTAAAAATTGACTCACAAATCCGATCGTATCGCGCCGTATCTGCAATAACCGATGGGGATGAACCGCGACAAGATCTTCAACACCCTCGCCAGTTCTGACCCAAATTTCACCCGAATCCGCGCGATAGTTCCCGTACAGCATCTTTAACAAGGTGGATTTTCCCGTTCCCGATGGACCATCAAGGACGACGCACTCACCCGCCTCAACCTGAAAGGAGACGTCACGTAACACAGGTAACTGCACGCCTCCTTGGTTATGCAAAATGAACGTTTTTGTCACAGCACGAACATCAATGGAGGGCATTAGGACACCTGTAAGATCGATGCAACCAGTTGTTGCGTGTAGGCCGCTTGTGGGTCATCCAACACCTGGTCAGTTAACCCAGTTTCAATCACTCGGCCAAAGCGCATTACCAAGAGACGGTCTGCCAATAATCGAGCGACCCCCATGTCGTGGGTGACGATCACCACAGAAATCCCCAAGTCATAGACCAAGCGCTTCAAGGTATCGAGAAGGCGCGCTTGTACCGAGACATCGAGCCCCCCGGTGGGCTCATCCATAAAGACAAGGCCTGGATTGGTCACCAAGTTACGGGCAATTTGTAACCGTTGTTGCATGCCACCCGAGAAATGACGGGGTAAATCATCGATGCGCGCAGGATCAATTTCGACATGTGCCAACCAACGGGAGGCCTCTGCCCGAATCTCGCCATAGTGACGCGCACCAATGCCCATCAGGCGCTCGCCAATATTGCCGCCGGCGCTGATGCGCAGCCGTAGTCCGTCACGCGGATTTTGGTGCACGATGCCAAATGCAGTCCGCTGTAAATGACGGATTTCAGACTCAGAAGCTTCCCGCAAATCATGGGATTGCCCTGCCCGATCGGTAAAGATCAGTGACCCAGCATCAGGACGCTCTTGGCCCGAGAGCAGCCGCAGTAACGTGCTTTTGCCAGAACCAGACTCGCCAACGATCCCCACCACTTCACCTGGCCACACGTCCAAATCCACCGCTAAACACCCCTGTTCAGGGGCATATTCACGACTCAAACCACGGGCGCTTAAAATTGGATCACGCATCTGTCCGCTCCTGTTGGGTGCGGCAGTAATCGGTGTCAGAGCAAATAAACAAACGGGTGCCTGCATCGTCCATGACGACCTCGTCAAGGAACGACTCTTGGGAGCCACACAGCGCACAGGGTGTCTCCCAAGACTGCACCTCAAAGGGGTGATCTTCAAAATCAAGCGAGATCACATCGGTATAGGGTGGGACGGCATAGAGTCGCTTTTCTCGACCTGCGCCAAACAATTGCAATGCTGGATTTTGATGCATCTTCGGGTTATCAAACTTCGGGATGGGAGAGGGATCCATCACATAGCGTTCATTGACCATGACCGGATAGGCATAGCTGGTGGCAATTTGTCCGAACTGGGCAATGTCTTCGTAGAGTTTGACATGCATCACACCGTACTCAGAGAGCGCATGCATCTTGCGCGTCTCGGTCTCTCGGGGCTCGATAAACCGTAACGGCTCTGGAATCGGCACCTGATAAATGAGAATTTGGCCGCTACTGAGCGGCGTTTCTGGGATGCGATGACGCGTTTGAATCAGCGTCGCGTCAGTGGTGACCTCTGTTGTCGACACGCCAGCCGTTTTTGCAAAAAAGGCCCGAATAGAGACCGCGTTCGTTGTGTCATCTGCCCCTTGGTCGATCACCTTGAGCACATCATCAGGGCCAATCACAGCCGCCGTCACTTGGATTCCACCGGTTCCCCAGCCGTAGGGTAATGGCATCTCGCGACCACCAAAGGGGATTTGCAATCCGGGAACTGCGACCGCCTTCAACAAACCGCGCCGAATCATACGTTTGGTTTGCTCATCTAGGTACGCAAAATTGTAATGCGTCACGGTGTCAGACATCTGGTGCCTCCGCAGCCTGTCGGAGTGCGCGGATTAAGGCGAGCTCACTCTGAAAGTCAACGTAGTGGGGAAGTTTTAAGTGCGAGACAAATCCCCAGGCTTCGACGTTGTCGCAGTGGGCCAATACAAACTCTTCGTCTTGCGCAGGAGACAGCCGCTCTTCATCGAGCTCATCCGCCCGCAGGGCACGATCCACAAGGGCCATCGACATCGCTTTGCGCTCAGACAGACCAACCTGCAACCCATAGCCACGGGTGAAGGTTGGTTCGACCTGACCACCACCTTGGAATTGGTTAATCATGTCGCACTCGGTGACCAACAATTCCCCAACCGGCAGGGCGTACCCCAATTCCTCCACGGGGCAATGCACCATCACCACACCGGAGCGTATCTCGCCTGCAAAGGGATGTGTCCGCCCATAGCCACGCTGCGTTGAATAGGCTAATGACAATAAATAGCCTTCATCGCCCCGGGCCAAAGCCTGTAATCGCGTCTCACGGGCTGCAGGAAAATCAAGCGGCTCGCGCGTTAAGTCAACTGATACCGATGCCTCTGTCGGAGGTGGCTCCACCAACCCCTCTTGCTCCAGCAGTGCCAAGACGCGAGGGAGGGACTTCTCTGAGCCACCAGACTGAGCGTCTGAGTGGGTGGAATCGTGATGATGTGGCTCCTCAGCCCAATCGTCATCGTCTACCTGAGCGGCATCCATGGCATCGACTGCTAGCGAAAAATCCAACAATCGATGGGTGTAATCATACGTTGGCCCTAAAATCTGCCCTCCAGGGACGTCTTTAAAGGTCGCTGAAATCCGTCTTAGAACGCGCATCTCACTGGTCTCGATCGGCGTCGAGACACCGTGACGCGGCAATGTCGTGCGATAGGCGCGCAGGAGGAAAATGGCCTCTATCAAATCACCTTGGGCTTGTTTAATCGCAAGCGCCGCCAATTCCGCATCAAACAAAGACCCTTCGTTCATCACACGATCAACAGCGAGACTCAATTGGTTCTGAATTTGTGCCAGCGACAGCTCTGCAACAGCCGGGTCACCGCGACGCAACTCGGCCAATAAGGCATGCGCTTCGGCGATCGCCTTCTCGCCTCCTTTTACAGCGACGTACATACACCCTCCCCAAACACCAGACGTGTTGATCGAGGAATTCCCATCACCGCATGCTCCAACACCACGTAGGTATCAAATCCCAACGGATAGTGGGCGTGGTTCTGGACCAACCGATCGACGACTGGTTCAGGAATCGCCAGCTGCACTTCAACCGGATGGGACAGCCCAGGCCCCGATCCTTGGACCGGTGTCCGCGAGCCACCGGCCAGCAGCAACACACTGGCGGATTGATCAGGCCGCTCGAACTCGCCGATCGCAACTTGAGCCAGCCATTGTGGCGTCTTCGGATGATCTGCAGAGCACACCACCCAATCCGCGGCTTCAATCGTGGCGGCCTTCTGAACACGGGTGTGAAACAGCGTGTTGTACCACAGCGTCTCATCCGCCTCTGGCCACCAGACACTCACATCCTGATCCCAGAGAGTCAGAATCAGAGCCCATAGTGCCGTTGGTGCGCCAGGCGGTGTTGGGAGAGCTGGAACCGCCACAGCACGCAACGGTTCGGAGAGGGCTGTCAGGACAGCACGAAACGTCTTCTGCATGAGCACAGACTGCTGTTCAGGGGCTTCAATCACAGCCACCATCTCAGTCCTCCCCTCGGACCAATGTGAGGAAATCAACGCGAGTCGCCTGTACACGCTCAGACTCAGCGTGTTCCATGGACTGCAATTCATCATGCCAAGCCGCGATCCACACATCGATTTGCGGGCCAAGCTCCATGTCTTGCGCCAGCAGATCCAATTCTGCAATCGCCCGGGCAAGCTCTTTGTCACGCCCTAGAATCTGTCCATATCCAAAAAGTCCTTGGTCATCGGTATCGCTGACCACGCAACGGGTCATCGAGGCTTCGCCCAAAAGAAAGGGCGCACCCGTGCCATGTGTACGTCCCTGAGTCATCACTAAACCCACTTCAGGCGCCTTCAAGATGCGAATCGCCGGGCGCTCAAGTCCATTCAGAAACTGACAAAGATTATCCTTTGGTGTGCGGACACAGACGCTTAACCAATGCAGGCGAGCCTCTTTTAATGCCTCAGAAGACTGGAACCGAGACCGCATTATGCGACTTCAGGCCGCATCAAAGACTCGAGGAGCTCTTTGAAATCCTCAAGCGAGAGTGCGAGCTCAAGATCAGAATCCTTCGCGAGATCATCCCAACGACGCAATGCAATGGCTTCACGCGCAAAGGGTGTTGTCAGAAATTGACGTTGCGCATCCGCAGACATTGGACCCCCTTGCAGCTCAAGACTGTGTTTTGACGCGGGACTCAGGGTGTCGTAATACGCGGTTTCATTGCCACACAAAAACCGTTTGGCGATCACATGCAAGCGAACGGGCTCAGTGACCTCGCGAGGGAACCATTGCGCCAGAAATCGTGCGCCACTGGCTTCATGCATCAGGTCATCAGCTGGTTCACGCGATCCAAGTGTTGGCTCTAGCATATGCCCAATGTCGTGCAGTAAGGCGGCCGCAATCAATGCCCCCGTCGCACCCTCTTGCGAGGCGAGCGTGGCACATTGCAAGGCATGCTGACGCTGTGTCACGAATTCTCCGTAGCGTTTATCGCCGTGACGATCAAAGCAACCTCGAATGATTTCGTACATTGCGCACCTCCTTGAGCCAAGCGTTGAACGCGAGCACATTACGCCGAGATTATGACAGCTCGATGAAATCAGTCGTCATCTAATCGTCATGAAAATGTCATGCAATAGGGGGTGTTAAGGAGACCCCAATGACACATCGTTTGTCGATCGCGATAGTTACCGACGCGTGGCACCCCCAGGTCAATGGCGTGGTCCGCACCCTCAACCGCACCCGAGAGGAGCTCGAAGCCTTAGGGCATCGTGTCGATGTTCTGAGCCCTGAGGGATATCGCTCAATCCCATGCCCCACTTATCCAGAAATCCGACTAGCACTGGGCGCAGGTCGCTCGATTCAAAAACGACTCACGACACTCAAACCAGATGCTGTCCACATCGCCACTGAAGGTCCTCTGGGGTTAGCCGCGCGTCGCTGGTGTAAACGCCACGCTCTGCCCTTCACGACCAGTTATCACACTCGATTCCCAGAATACATTCGTCTCCGGTTACCAATCCCACTCTCTTGGAGTTACGCCTTCCTTAAATGGTTCCACGGTCCTGCGCATCGGATGCTGGTGGCGACCCCGTCGATGGAAGCCGAACTCGTCGCACGTGGATTTCAGAACATTGGACGTTGGTCACGCGGTGTCGATCTCGCAGTGTTTCAACCCCAGATTGAGCGCATCCCATCCAGCCCCCCGACCCTGTTGTACGTGGGTCGAGTTGCCCCAGAGAAAAATATCGAAGCCTTTTTGACCTGCCAGGTGCCAGGGCGCAAGGTTGTGATTGGTGGCGGTCCGGCCCTGGACGCGTTGCAAGCTACCTATCCAGACGTCACCTTTCTCGGGTATCGCCATGGTGCCGAACTTGCCGCCTTAATGGCTGATGCCGACTGCTTCGTCTTCCCGTCCCTGACCGACACCTTTGGACTGGTGATTTTAGAGTCGATGGCCTGCGGCGTCCCGGTCGCGGCGTTTCCTGCACCGGGCCCGATCGATCTCATCAGCAATGGCGAAAACGGCTGGATCTCCGAGGATTTAGCCGAGGCAATCACACGGGCCTTGCGGGTTCCTCGACACGCCTGTCGCTCCTTTGCCGAGGGCTACTCTTGGCAACAATGTACCGCGCAGTTCATTAGCCAACTCAAGCCTGCTGATCCCTACGAATTGGACGAGACGCTGTCATAAAAACTTCATAAAAATGACGCGGGTGCGTCATGAACCCTGACTAGCATTCTGAAAACTCAGCGGAAAATGCGACGTGCAGGATTTACTCAGACATCGATT
>RFUY01000350.1 GCA_009922705.1 Gammaproteobacteria bacterium | reverse complement strand
GCTGCATCGACCCGAGCCTTCAAGGCGGCGTCGCCCGCCACCTTGACCATGAAGGCATTGAGCTGGGCTTTTGACACGGGATGCTCCCTTGGGTCTTCTCCACTCATAGTCCATCGCGTCTCAGAGTGCCCCTCGCTGCTGGCTCGACCCATGGCTAGCCTCCGATTGTGGTCAACGCGAGCAGGTTGCTTGGATTGGAGCCGTGGAACGACCGATTTGACTCAAGCCCCGCCCTGATCGTCGGATTGTTGCTGTCAGAGTCTTTCGAACCGAGATATTTGCACCTGTGTGGCTCACTTAGGGTTCAATGAAGCGCACAACATTAATGCCGCAACGGCAATCTGTACGCAGCAGGCTCAGTCAGAAATGTGAGCCGTAGCTCCGGAGTGCTCTGTTATCGCTTGCGCTTAGGGTGTTGATGGTATCTGAGATGGTCATCTCCCTGCTCGTTTGGGGCAGGATCTTTCATCGTTCAACGCGCACTGGGGTCCGGGTTGGCTGGCACCCCATGGTGCTGCGATCAGCTGAACATCGTGGCGATCTGCTTCGCCTTGATGGGCGATGAATCATGTCTAGTTGTCAAATTTGCCCCCAATTATTGACACGCCAAGTAGAGCGATTCCAGTTCCAAGCTTTTGACTGCCTTGCGCGCGTAGTGAGAGGGCTGCAAAGGATGTCTCTTCCCAGTAGCTGTCGGCTCCTTTGCTCTGTGCGCCAATTTCACTAAAGCTGCAAATGATCAGCCAGGCCGCGGCCACTACAAAAACTGCGCGAGCATAACCACCGAGCTGAAGGCTGTCGCCACGAGGCTTGTGCTCAGTTGTTTCGTCGGGGAAAAACGACGGGGGAGTCGCAGGTGGTGGTGCTTGCTGCGCTGGCCTGCTGATCGGCGGCAAATAATCGCTGGTGCCTGGCTCTTTGGGGCCTGGCTTGCCGTATTCGGCCATACGTTTAAGTACTCGCTTCTGCATCGTGTACACGCCATCCGCAGCGCACAACAAAGCCCCCGAGGTAGAACTCACCCCGAGGGCTCGTTGGCGGCAGGTCATGG
>RFUY01000349.1 GCA_009922705.1 Gammaproteobacteria bacterium | reverse complement strand
AGCACGAGCCCGTAGTCCACAGTCTGGGTGCGGTGCATGAAGGGGTGTTTGGCTGTGCCGGTGTGGTTGGTCGATGCCTTGTCGGTACCGATGGCTCCCCAGGCCTCGCGCGTTCCCGCTACATCGATCTTCTCAAGCCACTCCCCCTCCGGACCGAATTCGACAATTCGGACCACGGTGCCGCTCGCGGGTGGCTCCAGCGTGACGGACCGTTGCGTCGTCGGATCGGCCTCGTTGCCGATGGCAGCTGGCGACTGCAGGGTCATCCACAATTCCGTCAGGCAATACCCGACCCGTTTGGGGTTGGTGCGAATCACGGGCGCGGGACCATCGCTACTGACGATGGAACGCCCCTGCGCGTCGTGGCCGGTCACAATGCGCCTGACAACGCCTTGCACTCGCGTGGATGCCCCTTCCTGTGCATTCATCGACATCTCGCTCATTGCGGCACCACTCCCGTGTCTTTAATCAGTTAACCTCATTATATTCACCTACTTAGTCAGCTGGCTGGCGAACTCGAACGTTGAGCGGTATTTCTCCCGTTTTTCGCGGGGCAGTGTTCAAGGGGTCTTAGCCAATCGTTGTGCTAAGTAAGTAATCAATACTCTCACCCTATGCGGCACATACCGGTTGATTGGCAGCACCGAATAGATCCCCAGCGGTTCCGCTATAAAGCTATCCGGTATCGAGCGAACCTTTTTCTTGCAATGTCACCCACAACCTGCGTGACTTTCAGTGTCTGCGCATGTTGGAGCAATTCCGAATTTTGGATTGCTTCAGGCCCAATGCAGGGGAAGTGCAGTCTTGTACTTCACCTGCTTGAGGGCAAAGCTGGATCGAATTTTCTCGACGCTGGCGATGGGCGTAAGTTCTTCCAAAATGAATTTTTCAAGCGCTGGCATGTCTGGCACCACTACGCGAATGAGATAGTCCGAGTCTCCGGTCATCAGGTAGCACTCCATGACTTCGTCATGGCTTTGAATACGATTTTCAAAATCGGCCAATGCCTCTCGACTCTGTGCCTTGAGGCTTATGTTGATAAAGACGTTTAGGTGCAGCCCAACCGACTGCGCATGGAC
>RFUY01000348.1 GCA_009922705.1 Gammaproteobacteria bacterium | reverse complement strand
ATGGGGGGAGTCAGTCCATCAAGGATCAGGAAGTGTCCTGTGTTACGCAGGGTGCGCCGAGTTTCCACCCACATGTCCAGATTGTTGAAAACATCAATCACCTGGATCTCAATCGCGAGATACTGATCGTCATCCCGTGAACGCCATAGAATATCGTATTCTTTGCTGTAAACGGTTTCGAGGTTGAGGTTCAGGCTGATTCGACTGGGGAGATTAGCAATATCACTGCGGACCAAGGCCGAAATCACGTACCGATCCAGGGAGCGTGAAAAATCCTGAAACAGCCATCGTTCGGACAAAACATCTCGTCCTGGGGCGAGTTTGTCCATGAGGGTGGAAATGGAGACAAAAAATTCTTCGAACAGAATATCGGCCACCCCATCTTGGATGCGAATGCAGGGTTGCCGATAGATCATGCGACGCATGCGGACACTTTCCAGCGCCTGAACCATGCTGGTCAGGTCGCCCGGCAGGATGGGTTCGGGTTCGGGTGGCAACATCCCTGTTTTTTTGCGGCGTTCTTCGGCTTCATCGAGGATCGAGCGGGTCAGTTCCAAAAAGGCAGGGAAATCAACTTCAAACGTATACCAGCTGACAAAAGGATCGTTGGCGTCATCCTCAAAATCATCGTGCCATGACAGTGGATCGTTATGAAACAGTGACCGCACCCGGTTGACGATTTTATCCAGCTCGTATTCAGGCATGTCCTTGCCAACCACAATGACATCTCCATTGGAGAGGCGAAACACGCGGAGGCCGTTGGCTGACTGCAAAGGTTGGAATAAACTGGCGGCCATCTTCAAGTTGGCGGCCGTGCGATTGGAGGGCAAAAGTTGTGACAAATGCAAATGCACAGCCGTCCGCCCGGCAGGCGTTCGCCCGCCGCGTTCAACCACATCAAGAAGTTCACGTTCCGCATGAGTCGGATCACGCGTCACACTCATCGCGTACTCCCCCCCCTCGAGTCACTCATTCTATCCCACCATGAGCCATGGTTCTACTAAAACGGGCGCAGAGAGTCTGCGCCGAGCCATCACCGCTTAGTCCGAAGGGGCTTCGAGCCGCTTTTTCCACCGTTG